>JAQURM010000001.1:0-235000 GCA_028715605.1 Desulfovibrionales bacterium | reverse complement strand
ACGGATCACGGTACCGCCTCGCCCAGGCAGGCCAGGGGGATAATTGGCGGGTCGCAACAGTCGCTCACTTCCTGACAAATATCCCGATATCTCCTTTTTGGCCCAGACATGGTTGCCCGAAGTCAATACATGTATCCCATTACTCAAAAGCTCATCCGCCACCTGCGGCGTTATCCCGATGCCTCCAGCTGCATTCTCGCCGTTAGCTATAACCAGGTCTATGCCGTAACTCCCGACTATCTCCGGTACGAGATGACGCACACCATTGCGGCCGGGGCTGCCTATGACGTCTCCAATAAATAACACCTTGATCTTACTTGGCATATTCTACAGCCCTGGTTTCCCTTATGACGGTTACCTTGATCTGCCCCGGGTACGTCATCTCAGATTCTATCTTTTTAGCAATATCCCGGCACATTAAAACGGCAGCGGCATCTGAAACCGCGCCGCTATCCACAATAATTCGCACTTCCCGGCCTGCCTGTATAGCAAAAGACTTATTAACACCGGGACAAGAATTTGCAATCCTCTCCAGGTCAGTCAGCCGCTGAACATAGCTTTCCAGCGTTTCTTTTCTGGCGCCGGGCCTGGCCCCGGACAAGGCGTCGGCTGCCTGAACCAGGACAGCCAGAACACTCTCCGGGGGAACGTCTTCATGGTGGGCCGCAATAGCGTTTACAACCTGACCGGACTCGCCATGCTTCTTAGCCAGGTCAGCGCCGATCAAGGCATGGGGTCCCTCTATCTCGTGATCCACGGCCTTACCTATGTCATGTAATAAGCCAACCCTCTTGGCCCTTTTAATGTTCAATCCCAGTTCAGCAGCCATAATACCGCACAAAAAAGCAACCTCCAACGAGTGTTGCAACATATTCTGCCCGTAGCTGGTTCGATATTTGAGTTTACCGATAAGCTTAACCAACTCCGGATGGAAGCCATGCACCCCGACATCAAAGGTGGCCTGCTCTCCGGCCTCTTTTATGGACACCTCCACCTCCTGGCCCACCTTTTCCACAACTTCCTCTATCCGGGCCGGGTGTATCCGTCCATCTGCTATTAATCTCTCCAGAGCTATCCTGGCCACTTCCCGCCGAACGGGATTGAATCCGGACAGGATAACCGCCTCCGGTGTATCATCAATGATCAAATCCACGCCGGTAGCGGCCTCAATGGCCCTGATATTACGTCCTTCACGCCCGATAATTCGCCCCTTCATCTCCTCATTAGGCAAATTCACCACAGAAACTGTCTTTTCAGCGACATAATCTCCGGCATAGCGCGCTACCGCCAGAGAAATTATCTCTTTTGCCTTTTTATCCGCGGTTTCTTTGGTATCGTTCTCTATTTTTTTCAACAACTTGGCCGCATCCGTCCGCGCCTCTTCTTCAACCTGCTGGAGAAAAAGTCCCTTGGCCTCTTCTGTAGAAAGCCCGGATATCCTTTCAAGCTGTCGTCTTTCTTCCTCCATCAATACGTGATACTCTTGCGCCTTTTCGGCAATCAGCTTTTCCTGACGTTGTAGCTCCTTTTCCCTCCGCATGTTATCCAGTTCTTTTTGATCCATGAGGGCGAGCTTATTATCAAAGTTTTCCTCCTTTTGCGCCAAGCGCTTTTCTATAAGCTGCAGCTCGGCCTTTCTTTCCTTAGCCTCTTTTTCCAGTTCCAGCTTCGTTTGGTAAAGTTCATCTCTAGCCTGTAGGGTGGCCTCCCGGCGTTCGGTCTCGCCCTTCTTTTTGGCCTCCTCAATAATCCTTTCAGCCAATCTCTCGGCAGATTCCAGCTTGGCTTCTACTACTTTTTTACGGATTAAAAAGCCCAGAACGGCTCCCAGACAGGCAGCCAATATAACGAAAGATACAATTACCAGTGTAGTGCTCAAATGCCAGGCACCCCCTTTGCTGATTAAATTTAGTGATACCGGTTCAGCCGCAAGATAAAGCGATTATTACACATAGATAAGCAAGATGACGGGTATAAAGGAGAGAAGATGGAAAGAGGATCGGTCGTTAATGTTTCAGGTCAGGAAAGCACAGGTCAAGGCTTAACCCTTTTAAGAGTACATCTTATTAATTTGATCTCAACCACTATTGTTAGCCATACTCGCGCGCCTTTTAAAACTCAAGACCATTAACCAAAAAACAATACTGGATACCATCAAGCAGCCTTGACAAAATCCAGCCTTCTTTCCTTGTACAGCCCCACCCGTTATCATCTTTTAGCTTGGTTTATATGTAAACCCTTGCGGGATATTGCTAATCCCCCCGCCCCAATGCCGTGCTAGTAGATTTATCGAACCTAGTCTCTTAAGTGGGTGTCGCTCAGTACTCTTTCAGGCTTTCTCCGCTTGTAAGCAGAGCCATGCCCTCCGGATCCATGGCAACCCCCTAGGCCGACAATGTTGGCTCAAAAATACTACTAGTCACCAACATCGCAGGGGGAACTTCCATTAAGTTTGTGTATCGATTACCTCTATCAGCCTCTTTGACTTTTCGGTCATAACGCCGCGATAATCTTCGAACTCCTTCTTTACCTGATAATAATCGCTGGCTATATCCAAGGCGGCCAGCATAATTATTTTGTGGTCAGATATATTTTTAACCCTGGCCTGAACTTCTTCAACCTTGGCCTTTAAATAATTCACGATGTCCCGTGCATCCTCACGCTGAGGAGCAACTCTAAACTGAAACTCCTGACCAAGTATCTCAACCGTGATTATCCTAGTCACTCAACCTACCACAGGACAAATACAAATCTATACAGAAACGTCGATCTCCTCTAGCTTGCCTAATAACGAGTTTATCCTCGCACATATCACATCCCGCTCAGACTGCAACCGTTCTGTTTCACTTTGAAGCTTTTTTAATTCTTCTTCCAGTCTCCCTTGAATGCCCTGTAATTCTGCCTTCTCCATTTTTAACTCATTATAAGCAGCGAGCAGTTTTTCAACCCGCTCTTCTAACCGGCCAAAGTCCTCAGCGCCCATCTTTTGAACCTTTCTTTTATCGACACTTTCAATTGAAATATAATCGTTCTAACTTTGAAAAGTCAAGGTATTTCCTTAGCTATCAGGCGATACTTTTGGCCCGGTCAGCTGGGCTATTTCCCACTCCGCCAGCGGCCGATAGGGATTTTTAAGGTCACCCATGGACAAGACCTTTTTATAAGCATCGACAGCCTTGGCTGAGTCGCCCATCATCCTGTAGGTACGACCTAGAGAAAGGTCGGCTAATCCCCTCAGATCTCCGTCAGGCGTGGCGACCATGCCAAAATATCGAAGGGCAGCGGGGTAATCTTTTTTCATTTTAAAACAATAGCCTAGAGAGAGTGAAATAACGGGACGCAGTGCGTGGTCTTCCGGCAACCCCTCCAGAGAGCTTTCATAGGCCCTTATCGCCCGGTCTAACTTACCCTCTCTGTAGTAAACATTGCCGATTTCCAGCCATGCCAGCAGGCCGGCTTTCGTATCCGGATATTCTCTCGCCAGCTTCTCCAATGCCGGGGTCATTTGATCCGGTCTTTGCCTTATAGCCTTTTCATACATAGCCAGGGCCTCGGCATTACTGTGAGCGGTATAAGCTGTCCACCCAGCCCAGCCGGCCACAATAAAAAGCGCCGCTGCCAATGGCCACAGAATAATCTTAATCCGGTCCTTAACAAACTGCCATTGCAGTGTTGGATCACCAACGCCTTCCAGCCCGCTCTTTGAACAACCAGGGCGCTTTTTAAACAGTTTTGGGGTTTCCGACATCTATATCCTCCTCTCTAACCTGACTGATAACTATATTTATACCTAAATCCGGGGAATATTGCCAAATTAAATTTGACACGACTGATGAATCCTGTTAATTAACTCTGCGGTTTCTTTATAAAGAAGCTGGCCGGCCAGTACATAATTTAGACCAACTTATTCTGGGGTTGATTTTGCCTTTTTGGAGGAAGCAACATGCCGCTAGATGAAATTGTTATCAGCAAAGCTATATTAAACCGGTACTTTGAAAAATTCTCTTCTTGTATGGAATTAGATGTAGCCATAGTGGGCGCCGGGCCGTCCGGAATGCTTGCGGCTTATCGCCTGGCCAAGGCCGGAAGGAAGGTCGCCATATTCGAGCGCAAATTGAGCATAGGCGGAGGCATGTGGGGCGGTGGCATGCTTTTTAACGAGATAGTCGTGCAGAAGGAAGGAAAGCGCATTTTAGACGAGCTGGGGATTAGAACGGCAGATTATGAAGACGGCTATTACACGGCAGACGCCGTGGAAGCGGTCACCACGCTCTGCTCTCGCGCCTGCCAGGCCGGAGCCCGGGTCTTTAACTGTATAACCGTGGAAGATGTTATGGTGCGCGAAAACAGGGTGTGCGGGCTGGTAATAAATTGGACGGCCGTGGATATGGCCGGCCTTCACGTCGATCCCCTGGCCATACGGGCGCAGTATGTGGTGGACGCTACCGGACATGCCACCGAGGTCATGAAGGTCATTGAGCGCAAGGTTGGATTGGCGCTGCTTACCGAGACAGGCCGTGTGGCTGGAGAAAAGTCGATGTGGGCGGAGGTAGCCGAAGAAAACACCTTAAAGAATACCAAAGAGGCCTTTCCGGGGGTATTTGTGACGGGCATGGCTGCCAATGCCACCTTTGGCTCCTACCGCATGGGTCCTATTTTTGGCGGGATGCTTATTTCCGGGGAAAAAGTAGCCGGGCTAATCAACGAAAAGCTGTCTTAGAGAAAAACAGGTTTAGGCCCGCGGGGTTCATGCAGCGAAGATCTCCTTTTTCGTCAGCACATCTTTTTTAATAAAATCTATTGCCTCCGTCATAGCTGCGATCACGTTTTCCCGAAAATCACCGGCGATGACCAGGATCATCAGGTCATCGCCGACAGAAAACCGGCCTTCCCTTATCTCTGCCAGGCACTCAACTATGCCCGGTTTCTTCTTTGTATCCTGTAAGACCTGTGCCAGTCTTTGTTGATCTACTTTTACTTCCACGGCCAGAACCTTCCGTCCATCCCGCGAAGTCGCGCGCACCACGCCGTTATGGCACAGAATCATTCCGGCGTCCGCAATTTTTGGATGGGCCTTGATCTTTTCTATCAGTTTACCTGCGTCCAAAATATGTCCACTCCCTTTCGTTAGTCTTACTGCCTGCAGCTTCCATTTTCAGTCGGTTACATGTTGTAACCGACTCATTGCCTTCTTTCTTTAACCAGCCCCTCGTGCATGAAAAGGTTATCCCTTGATTTGTTTCAGTGCGGGCGCTGTGGTGAGTTTCGGGGTCAGGGCGAAGCTGTTTAACCCGGCCAGCATTTTAATTCCGTCGAATTCGACGGGATTAAAATCAGGGTTGTTGAGCTGCTCCCAAATGCTGTTGAGTCCGGTATTGGTTTTAAACCCCTCGAATTCGCGGGGGTTAAAACTTTTAATTGCGGCGAATTCGCCATACATGATTGATTTTCTGGTCTTGGTCATGGATTTTCCTTTATGCGGCGAACTGGTTCAAGAAGACGTAGTTTTTGACGTATTCACCAAACAAAACAATAAAAGCATATTTACATGACCGTCCCCATTGTTCGCACAAAGTTATATTTAGAAACGATACTATTCCGTAAACATTAATATTCCACTGACCTCTTTAATTTTGCATTTATGTGGAATATTCCCTGTCCAAGCGTCCACTCCATCAGCATTCTGAAGATGATCAATGTGGCGTTCAATTCTTGCTAATGGATTCCTACAATCAGTCTTATTTTTTAACTCACGAGCAATGTCTTTTTTTGAATATTTCCCTTCCAAGATCATAAGATCAATTAGACCGCCTTGCGTGTTAATCCCATGTCTGAGCCAGGTTCTTCCTTCTTTAATTGGAAGGGGGTTTATTAATTGTCGTATTGTATCGTTATAATCAGTTTCTCTTCCGTGGCTCATAAAACAATCCTTTCTTTCATCGAACACAGCGTGCAATAAGCCGCCGGCAGTCGAATTGAACTCAGCCGCGTCGGCCCGTGGCCTTCCGAAAAAATCGAACCCCGTTCCACGGCGTCGGCTGGACTGACGTGTTAGCTGTCCGCTTCCATCGTGATTCCTGCCATTACCTCGATACCCAAGGCATTCTTCATTGGCAACAAGTCTTGAGGCAAGGCGGATTCCAGTACGAGCAGTGTTCTTACGCTTTGAGGCTGGTTGGTAACTGCCTGATATGCCTCAATGACGGATTTGTATTTTACACACTGAAATATGCCCCTGACAATGTCGGACCAATCAGATTTTGAAGATTTCACCTCCACTGCAATCCAATCAATACCGACCTTGAAGAGAATGTCCACGGAATCGCCAGAAGGGAGTGGATACTCGGTTTTGCCTTCTTCTGTCCGAGCAGGCAACTTGAGAATCCGAGGATTTTTGGCAAGGAACTCTTTTAGTCTCCTGTGTTGCTCGCTTTCTCCTCCTCCGCCACCTGTTCGTGCCTTCGCTAATGTCGGAGAGTAATCAGTAGAGACCGGATGGAGTTCCAGCTCGGCCAGAATGTCGCGCCATCTTGGGTATGCAAATATTCTTTGCAGTTGGGCGTCTACTATGGCGCGTTTTTGTTTCAGGGGTAATCGTCGGAAGTCTTCCTTTTCTGCTATGAACCAACCTATTCCTTCTCCAGGAAGGCCCGTGTTTTTGTTGACAACGAGGCACTGAATCGGCGGAATCTCCCCCAATTCTTTTGGTAGTGATAGAAGTGTGTGGCCAATACTACCAAGAACGTAGTTCAAATTCTTTGGATTCGACATGCCAAGTTCTTTTGCTAAATCAGAGTAGTAGATTGGCGTGTGGGTCTCTGCTTGTCTAACAAGTAGGGGCAGGGCTTCTCGACCTCGGCGCTGATATAGCTTATCCCCAAATATGGTTAAGACTCTCTCTGCGGTTTCCACGGTGGCCTCCATCTGGTACGCTAATGCGGGGCTGAGCCGCCGCGAAGCGGTCGGTTTCGTGCCCCTGGTTCTCCCGGCGCTTCGCCGGGAAGGGGCACACGGCTCAGCCCCGCATTCCCACGGCGCGAAGCGCCGGGGGAACGTTCCGCATAACCGGCTGGCAATGGAGCGCAGCGGAATTGCCAGTCCGAGTTGATGCGGTTGTTAGACCATCATTTATGCTTCTTAAATATGTTAAACAAGCTCCATTTGCTTATGTTCTTTTTTGAATATTTGTCAAACATTCTCATCACCTCATTTTCATAACCCTCTGCCTCATGAGGAGCCAACTCGTATGCAGACCTTTTATAAGGCAAGCCGTCAGAATCAGTGAATTCCACAATGAAATGAGGATCTGCGCCTGATTTAAGCAATGCTTCTATTATTTGGAGATATGTTTTCGCGACATCACCCTCATACCTATTTTCATGGAGTTGCCATAAAGCTGTGAGGAGAGGAGTTTTATCATAACGCAGCATCCGGTTTACGATATTTATGGATGCACCCTTCTTGAGAAGAATCTTTACAAGATTTAAATGACGCTCTACAACGGCATTATGCAATGCTGTTCCTCCAAACCCATCTTTTTCATCAATATTTGCACCATGTTTCAGAAGAAACCTAACTGCTTTCATATCACCTTTTCTGGCCGCCTCTGGTAAATTGTCCGCTCTGATTGCCCCGCCATTCTTCACCAGAAAATCTACACGTTCCCAATCGCCATCAAGAACAGCTTCATTCACTTCATATTCGTCCGGTGTTGCACCATGTTTAATAAGTGCTTTTGCTAGATCATAGTTGCTGTTGTCCAAAGCGGAGGACAATGCAACACTTGCAGATGCCCTGTCGCTCACTACGATTGAGAATAGACGATTTATCAAACTGTTATCCTTATGTTCGACTGCAAGGTAAAACCAGTTATTCAAGCTGGCCCAATTTATCTCATTCTTCCGCACTTTCTCGTGCAGGCTCTCCAATAATACATCTATGACGTTCAAATGCCCGTTGGATAGAGCTGAACTAAAAACATTCCTATATCCGATCCCAATCCGATCCCAATCAGCATGTATGTCGGCTCCGTGTTCAATGAGCAACTTAACAATATCGGCATTCCCATATTCCGAGTGGTAAAGCAATGGTGTTCCCTTATCGGTTTTTGTTGGAATATTCGGATTTGCTCCATGATCAAGCAAGAGTTTGATATTCCTGTAGCCCTTTGCCCTGGTGAGCACGTTCCCACAGTGGGCTTCTGTATTTACGTCAGCACCGAGCTCCAGTAATAGCTCAACTATCTCGCTGTTGCTGGCATCCCATGCCGCTATCATTAATAGTGTGGCATCGCTATGGCCTGTAATTGGGGATCGCGAATTGATGTCGAGACCCTTTGAAACCAGTGAGCGAATCTTAGCAGCATCATGCGCATCAATGGCGTTACACGCCTCTTGCCATAAATTTTTTTTGATTTGTTCGTCATCTGCCATTATTTATTCCTTAGGTCTAACGGCCGAGCTCAGTGGAATGCGTATAATAAGGGGTGCGAAGAATTCGCAGCCCGGTTATACGTATTCCACTGAAGCGAATTGTTGGCGGGCCGCGATCAAGCGCGCAGCCAACTATCAGGCCGTGCCATACAAATTTAAATTGGATGCGCGCAAAATAAATAGCCAATAATTCGCTTCAGCGAAGCTGAGCTCGGCCGTTGGCGTGGCGCGCAGCGGCACATTGCCTTGTTAGACATTTTTATTCTCTGTTTGCTGGTTTTTTACGCAATTTTTTTGTTTGTATCCAGCCATTATTGGCATTTTTCCGATAATCAAATCTTGGAATATAAGGCTTTATGTCAATCAGCGGTGTATTATCTAAAATATCTATTTCGTTGACTTCTAATATATTTTTGTTTATTTTTTCTAATTTTACTATAGATATCCCAATGCTATTAGGCCTACAGGGATGGCGGGAAGCAAAAACTCCATGTGGTGTATCATCTAAAAATGTTGGTCGAGATAGTTTGATTTCTCCCGCTTTATCGAATATGTAGAAGAGAATGATATGTGAGAAAGTTTCTATTGTCTCTAATCCTTCTTTGTATTCCGGAAATACCTCAATTATCCCTTTGCTGTTAGGTTTAACAGAGCCTTGAATCGGGCATTTATCTTTGGTTTTATATGGAGAATGAATTATTCCTATTTGCTTTATCTGGAATTTCATATTTATTATTTTTTGTTTAACGGTGGGTTGATCGGAGTGTGTCTTTGCGCGTCCGTTCCTGCCACCTGTTATACCGATTTTATTTTTATTCATCTCGATGAACTCTTTTGGGAGAGAACGCTGGGATACATATTGCTATATATTCTGCTCCATACTTATAAGGAGTACTATATTTTACCCATTCACCTCTTTCAATGATAACAGCTTCATTTTCTTTTATTTCTGATATCCCATTTTTGGTCTCAATTTTTAATGTCCCTTTTAACATTATAGTATATTCGTTGAAATCAGGTATTTGACCTGGTTCAGACCATCCTTCTGGACTTCTCATCCTTGCGATACTAACATCGTCATCTTTTGAATTTACTAATCCTATCAATTCTTCTATTTGCTTCGGGGGAGATCCAGCAGCATTTATTTTTGTTGTTTTGTTTATAATTTTCATTGTATTCCTATTTTTATTTTATTGGTCTAACGCTGAGCTAAAAGGCGCCAATGGAGCGCAGCGGAATTGGCGTCCATTTTGAGCGCCGTGTTAGGCGACTTATCCCGATTCAGTTTTAAAGACAAATTTCAACTCTTCTAAGTGTGTAAGCATCAAATCGCTCGGGCTCACAAACAGGGCAGAAGGGGAACCTAACTAGCGTTCGCCCATCAAGCTTGAAGACATGTCCATTGGGGCACTCAAAAGCAACTTTTGTTATTCCGTTCCCAAAACCTTTTAACGGCCTCAGACCAGAGTCTTTAAGCTGGTCTTCAATCCACTGAGCACCATTTTTTGGCTTGGGTTTTGGAATTGGTGCTTGTGATGTATCTCTGCGAATGCCCACTGACTTAGCTACTTCCAACCCCTGATTAACCCAATCCCAAGTGATGAATCTATCATCTAGCTTTAACAGCTCGTCACTCAGGGCATATGGGATTTCGGTCAGTGGTGATCTTTGGAAAAACGCGCTTTCAGCATTGTAAGTATCTTCTACAGCGAAGAACTCTTTTATAACCCATTTTTGACCAGTAGCTTCAACAACCTTACCAGCGGCCTTGTCGAATTGAGTATTATGCTCTTTCAAGCGGACTTCGGGATTTCTTGTAGTCAGACCCACCTTGATTAAATTTGGATCAGACGGATGTATGAGTACGTAAATGAAGCCAGCTTTTACGGCCATGTCAATCATCCTTGTCGTCTAACGGGCCGGATGAGGAGCACCCCGTAGGGGTGTCTGTTCGATTCGGATTGATAGGCCGCGCTTCGCGCGGGCTGTCAATCCGTCCTCATCCGGCCCGATAGGGCGACGCGAAGCGTCGGCCTATCGCTTGGCATCACCGGCGGGAATGGAGCGCAGCGGAATTCCCGTCCGAGTGCATGCCATTGTTAGACATATTCCTCATACATTTCCCGCGTTTTCAGCGAAAAAACCCTTGCAATAATGATACGGATGCCGATCTTGAAAACGTCCCAAGTTGTCCAGTACGGTCACGATCCGGCATCTTGCTTTTCCACCGTTTTTCTCGCCACGCAAACCACGCCCCACCATTTGCATGTAGCGGACTGGACTGAAGACTGCACGGGATATGAGAATCATGTCGATCTTTGGCGCGTCGAAACCGGTGCTCAAAACCGTGTGATTGCAAAGAACGCGTATTTCGCTACGCTGGAATCTGGACAGGAAATAACGCCGTGCTGTGGTTGGAGTATCTCCGCTGATTGCGGCTGCGGAAATACCTTCAAGATTCAGTCGAGCTGCCATTTCCTGACCATGCAAAACGGAGTTGGAAAAGAACAGGATGGAACCTTCCTCTGCTTCCTTGATACAGTTCACAAGTCTTTCGTTGCGTTGCTCGCTACCAGCCAGCCGTTGGTTGATAGATTCAAGCAGGTTCTCGAAGTCAAGCCCCTCCCATGGCTCAAGAATCGTGGAAAGCCGTTCAATTTCTTCAGGCGTCAGGTCGATGCCGCTCTCTAATGCATCATTGTCCACTTCTGCCAAGACACCTTGATTACGAAGGCGGCTATGGAGGTCTTTCTGATCGGGGGGCAGCCATCGGCTGTCGAAGCGGCGGGCCAGCCTTCCACTTTCTTCATCGTCCGTCCGGAATGGAGTGGCGCTGAGTCCGAGAATGGGCGGTTCGTCTTTCGGGGGCGCACCCGGTCTCGGAGCTTCTGCGTCGAGGAAGCGCAAAAGGTTGGTGTAGCTCGGCGTGATGGCGTGGTGACACTCGTCCACCACAACCAACCCCGGGTTTCGCAGCCCAGCCAGCCCGTCGACGCCCATGCGGCTGTTGAGCGTTTGAATCGAGGCAACCATCACGACCGGTTTGTCCGGCTCTTGAATCGCCGGATTGGGATTGCCGCCCCACAAGCGAACGATGCGCAGGTCGGTTCCTTTTGCGCCAAGATTGAGCCAGACCTGACGGAATGCCTGCACGGCCTGCTCGCAGAGTTCGTCAGTCTGCGCCACCCAGATGACGCTGCGCTGGGCGCCTTCAGGTTTAAGGACATACAGGACCGCAGCCTCAACCGTCACAAGGGTCTTGCCGCCACCAGTGGGGAGACTGACGACCGCGCGGCGACGAGTTGTTCCGCTGGTAATCAGCGTTCGTATGCCATCCAGCACATCCTCCTGGAAGTCGTGGAGCGGAGGCAACTCGATGGGACCGCTGATGAACTCTTCCGGTTCGCGGCGGGATTTGGGGGATGCGGCGAAATCATTGGGGAAACCGATGCTCGCGACGAAAGCACGTGCTTCGGCGGTGTTCCAGCGGGACGGAGGCTTCAAACCCTCCTGCTCCAGCGTTTCCTTGAGGGCAGTAAGCGTAGCCGGACCAAGCTGAGCGAGCACCAGTTCGGCAAGCCGCATTGGCGCAACAGTTTGAAGAAAGGCCATGCCCCCGATACTGCCGAGCGCCTGGCGCAATGGTTCCTCCCGATTGCCGACCGCGAGCAGCAGTCGTTCCGCCAGCGAGGAGCCTCGCGCAACATGTGTGCGGATCTTGTCCACTTGCGCATCGCCAAGAATGCGCAACGCCTCGTCGGCGGTGTGCTTGAGCCACCCAGCCGCTGCGGCTTCCGCGAGCAGATGTTGAAGTCTTTCGGTCCGCGCCATCTGCGCCAGTTGCGCCATATTGAGGAGCAACTTATTCTCCCACATCAGACAATGCACGGGGCTGGCGTTGCCAGCAACCAGCAGTCTCAGGTCCGACACTGGCTGGCAACGAGCGGTTTCTCGAACATCGTCCCGAAGCACGTCGGCCAACTCAGGGATGGTCTCGACAAGAAGTCCTTCGGGACTTGTCGCCTCACTCCATTCGGGCTTCATCAACTCCGCCAGGTCTCGCGCTCCATTCTTCAGCCACAACGACAGCGCATCCGCGTCGAGCGTGACTGCAACGTGCCCTTGGCTTCGTCCGCGCTGGGCAAGGTCTGGCGAACCGGTCACGAAAACCTCCGCCAAAGAAACGTTCCCCTCTACCGTTCGGAGCGATTGCGGAACGACTTTGTCGCGCGCCGCGCCCGTCCAAAGTTCACGGAGCGAATCGTTCGCCAGTGTCTCTGGAGTCACGAGCGCCTTGATGAGCACCTGCCACATGTCGCGAACCTGATCCGGTGTCGCATTGACCTTCGGAATGGCCGCTTTCAGCGTCTCAAGTGCGGGTTGTAGTTTCTCCCAATCGAGGAGTAAGGTCATCGTACGTTCGTGCGCTCGTTCTGCAATCGCAGCAACACGAATGACCATGCCGCCGAGGTTCCATGATCCGTAGCGAAGCAATAGCCAGAGGAGCGGATGGGGGACGTCTATCTTGGGATAGTTTGCAACGGTGGCATGACCGAATTTCACACTCTTAGGAATTTGTCCATGGTCAAGTAGATTCAAGAAACATGCCGTGAGCTTGGAGTTCGGACCTTCGGTCAACTTCGGCAAAAAGTGCCAGCCGTTCGGCATATCGAGTCCTGAAGGCTTCAGATACGTCGAATCTGCTCGGTTGTTCACTTTTTTCCCGTAATAGCTTCTCCAATGCGAAAGCCATTCGTACATGCCATTCCCTCTGTCGAAATCGTTAACCGTGCCAGTTCCCGTAGGGAACTGGCACACCCCCAACTTGGCCAACAAGTCCTTGTCTTCTGCGTGAACTTCCGTGTCCACAAGCAGTTGCTGATTGGAAGAAGTATCATCAGCGCTCACCAATTCCCCAGGCAACAAAACATCGTCGGCGAAGACCCATTCGCCATCGCGACGCCGGATTCGAACTTGGCTGGTATTGGAATTGACGAACTCCCGGCCTATTGCAGATGGTGCCGCCCTTAACCGCGTCCAGAACGCCAGCCATCCGTTGTTCTTGGCGTCGGCGGGATAGGTGGGAATTCTCCGTAAAGCTTCCTGAAGGACATCAAGCCACACGCTGCCGTCGAGCGGCTTCACCTTCAACACATGGGTAAGAATCCTATTCGCTTCTGCATCCTCGCATAGCCACCTGGCGGCCGGATGCCGACCGTCCGGAACGTACGTTCCCTCTGGCGCAATGACCGCCTGATTCGCCGTCAACAGATTGCCGTCGTCGGACGGAATGATGGCGATCGTCGAGCGAACCATCGACCATTCACCGGGTTTGCAGTCCTTCTCGTATGCCTCCGCGAGTTTGAGCGCTTGAATAGCCTTGTCGTGCTCGACGGACGCAACAGCAGCAAACCATTTTCTCACGTCCCGCTGTTGCAGGTTAGAGCACGAAGGGGCTGTTGTTCCTTCAGGTCGGATGCGTTCCGCGAGCGCTTTGAGACGGCTGCCGCGTTGTTTTTCCAGGCAGGAAGGATGGACAATCTGGCTCAGTTGCTTCTCGTCCGCGAGCGCCTGCCACGAACGGGCAAGGTCAGCGTTTTCCCGTGGATGGCGCCACAACTCGGTCCCTTGACGGAGAGCGCCCAAACTATCCGGGACCACCGCGGAGATTTCGAGCGCATTCCAGAGCGCCTTGACAAGCGGCTTCGCATCCTCGTCCGCCCGCTCCAGTTGACGCGGGAACGCATCCAGCACCCGGCCCGGATCGGCTGCAGTCATCAGTTGCGGCAGCGTGTCGGCGATGAGCCTGGCCGCCTCCTTCATCAAAGCCGTATTCCATTCACCGGGGATGATGGCATTGCGGTCGCTGTTCAGTTTCCACGGCGCGTTGAGAATTCCGGTCAGGTACGTCGACGTATGCGTCGGGAAGAACGCCCAGAAACGTCCCGCTTCCTCGCGCCTGCCTTCGATGGGCATCGCCCAAGCCAGCGGCACCTCATCGCGCTCATGGACATGCGTTGCATCGTCCTTGGCGCGTTGGTCGGTGATGTGAATCAACTTCTCCACAACTCGCCACCGTGAAGGTGACTTCGCTCTTCCGTCATAGAGAATAACGTCTTGGCCATCGGACTCGCGGCGCAATTCGCGCCTCGGCGCTGCATCGCCGCCGGCGCCGAGCGCCAGGCTGACTGCAACCGGCAGGAAAAGGAGAAATTCGGCGGGAAACTCCCCAATCTCCTTCTGCAAATGGGCGTGGAAGCTCTCGGCCTTGATCTCCGCAGAGACAACGGTTGTCGCCCACGGGAATCGGTCGCGTAGAGTGGCGGTAGAATCTTCGGCCAGCGTCCACGCCAGGCGCAATCCAGGCGCGTCTTGCACCTGAAATCGGTCTCTTAACTCAGTGCGGCATCTCGCAGGATCGAACCCGAAGGCAGATTGTCCGCTGGTGATGTCGATCTTCCCGCCAAGGCGCAGCAATGACTTGAACCCAAGTCCGAATCGCCCGATTTGATTGCCCCGCTTCGGCGACGAGTGGGAACGCAACAACGCGTCAATGCCTTCCTTGCTGAACGGCGCGCCCGTGTTCGCCACATAGAGGCACGAGCCGTCCAGCAGAACCTCGATGCGGGGCCGGTCATCTTGGCCGGCACCAGACTCATGGGCTTCAAGAATGGCATCGGCGCCGTTCTGAACAAGCTCCAACACCTGCCGGTAGCCATATCCACCGGCAAGGACAACCTGTTCGATGGCGAAATGTTCCCGGATATCGCCAGGCGAGGCTTTGTATGCCTGAAGCCTGCTTTCTCGCGATTGATCAATGAAATCGTTCATGTCTAACATATTATTATCTAGTTTTCTGGATAATATCAGGAAGGTTCAGCATGATCAATAAAATAAAAAGTACATCTTGACGTAACTATTTGAATTCACTATGGTTAACGAGTTGAATAATCCCCTTTCCGTCATGTTATCCAGTGCCTGTTACACGCTATGCTCAAAATACCGGACAATCTTAAATTCGGCTGTTTTGTTTATGGACACTATTTAGCCTCCTCACTTAGCGCAACATATTTATATTCCATTTAAAATATCCTTGACAAGCTTTTTCTAAACGCTTACTTCTTTTCTGGGATATAAGGATAAGGGCGTCCCGCACGCCGCACATAAGAACAGGCCTGGTACATTAGAATGGAGAACAACAGACGTGAATACTTTGCGGCAGTTTTCCAATAAGCCCGAGACCATACCGGCGATTACATCCTGGTATCTTGCCGATCTCAGCGAAGCCCGCGGCAAACAAGAACTCTTTACCAAACAGGCCCCGCAGAGGCTTAAGGTGCTCCGGGATCTCCAAAGCCGCAAAGAAATAGAATGCCTTGGCCGGGGGCGCATTGGGGGAAAAGAGATAATACCTCTAAAAGAGGGTGATAAAAAGGGTAATATTAAAATGCGTTCTAAGGACCGGCGTCTTTTTGGGAATTAATGGGTGTGAAGTTAAACGATTTTTAAACGATCTAAATATAATATGGCTATGAAATCAATTGATTGCATTTGTTTAAAATGAGGATCAATCAGCCCAAATAAAAATGCCACAAGACAACACAGAAAAGGCCTTTTACGAGATCATCAAGAGTGCACCATGAAGAATCAGGAAGTGGCCGCGGTATTTGACGGCATAGCCGATATCCTGGAGATACAGGGTGCGAATCCCTTTCGCATTCGCGCCTATCGCAAGGCCGCGCAGAATATAGAGAATCTCACCGAAGACATTGCCGTGGTTGCGGCCCGGAGCGGCCTGGAGTCCATTGCCGGTATCGGCAGGGATCTGGCCGGAAAAATCCAGGAGATTATAACTACCGGTACTTTTAAAGACTACGAGGATTTAAAAAAGGAAGTTCCGTCCGGCATCGTCACTCTTCTGGCCATTCCCGGCGTGGGGCCGCGCACGGCCAAGCTCCTCTTTGACCATTTTGGCGTCTCCTCGATAGAGGAGGTAGAGAACCTGGCGGTTGAGCACAAGATACAGGGCCTACCCGGGATCAAGGCCAGGACCGAAGAGAACATCCTTAAGGGCATCGCCATCCTCAAAAAAGGCCGGGAACGTCTCCCTGTCGGCATAGTGCTTCCGGTGGCCGAAGAGATAATGGCCATGATGCGCAAAAAGTGTCCCCGCCTGGGGCGGGTGCACCTGGCCGGAAGTCTCCGGCGCAGAAGGGAGACGGCCAAGGATATTGATCTGTTGGTGGCCTCGGATGAACCGGCAATGGTCATGGAGGTCTTTACAGCACTGCCTTTAGTGAGTGAGATCACGGCCCGCGGTGAAACAAAGGCCAGCATCCGCACCAGAGAAGGCATCTCGGTCGATCTCCGGGTGGTGGAGCCAAAGAGTCTGGGCGCTGCCCTTTGTTACTTTACCGGTTCCAAGGCCCACAATATCCGTATTCGGGATCTGGCCGTGCGTCAGGGGCTGAAGATCAACGAATATGGCATATTCAAAGGCGAAAAATGGCTGGGGGGCCGGACGGAGGAGGAGGTCTTCCGGGCCGTGGGGCTGCCCTACATTCCTCCCGAATTGAGAGAAGACCGGGGCGAGATAGAGGCGGCCCAGGCCGGGGGACTGCCGCTTCTGGTGGAGCTGGAGGATATTCAAGGAGATCTGCACGTCCACTCCAAATACAGTGACGGGACCGCCTCTTTCGCCGAGATTGCCCGAAAGGCCGCCTCACTGGGCCTTTCCTGGGTGGCTGTCTGCGACCATTCTCCCTCGCTTAAGGTGGCCGGCGGGGTGTCTGTTTCCGACTTACAGAAGAAGATGGAAGAGATTCGCGCCTTCAACCAAAAAAGGAGTCCGGTAAAACTCCTTTGCGGCACGGAAGTAGATATTGACAGCAGCGGCAAACTGGATTATCCAGATGAGATATTGCGTCAGTTGGATATAGTTGTAGCGGCCATCCACACCGGCTTTAAACAGGATGCGAAGACCCTGACTCACCGGATAACTTCGGCCATGCGAAGCCCGCATGTGGATATTATCGCCCATCCCACCGGCCGCCTCATAGGGGAAAGGGAGCCCTACGCCGTGGATATGGAGGAAATTATCAGGGTGGCCGCAGAAACAGGCACGGCGCTGGAGATCAACGCCTACTTCAAGCGGCTGGATTTAAACGATATACAGGCCAGGGCCGCTAAAGAGAAGGGCTGCAAGCTGGCCATCGGCACCGATGCCCATATTATGGAGCAGATGGATTTTATGTCACTCGGTGTGTCGGTGGCCCGCCGCGGCTGGCTGACAAGGGAAGATATTCTGAATACCATGACTTATGGTGAGCTTATGTCCTATTTGCGCAAAGATGGAGACGTAACATGAACGGGTTGGCTACAAAAGACAAAATAAGAGAACTTGAAGAGCGGTTCGGGATCGAGACCTCGCCGGTCACCGTCCGCGGCAAGACCCTGCAGATAGCCCAGGTAAGGGATGTCAAGCGTCTGGTGGAGAAACAGTTTTCACAGGATGATCCCCTGGCCGGATTTCCTTTCTGGGCCAGGATCTGGGAGGCCTCCATTATCCTGGCCGATGAACTGGCACAGCTTGAACCGGATGACGGCAAGGAAATGCTGGAGCTCGGGGCCGGCATAGGGCTGTCCGGCCTGTTTGCCGCGGCCTTCGGCCATAAGGTAACCATCACTGATTACGACCAGGATGCCCTTTGTTTTGCCATGCTCAGCGCCGGGAGCAATGGTCTCGATAAGGTGCGCTTTCAGTCCTTAGACTGGTGTGCACCCGCCCTCTATAAGAAGTACCACTATATTATAGGCTCTGAAGTGCTTTTCAATGAAAGGCTTTTACTGCCACTCTATGAACTTCTAAAAAGGGCCCTGGCGCCGGACGGCATTGTCTATTTGGCCCATGACAAGAGTCGCATGTCTCCATGCAGGTTCTTCGAACTGGCCCAGAAGGACTTTAAGATTGGCTGCAAGGCGCGGTTGATGCGGGCGGAGGATGAAGAGTTTCATATAGTACTCCATCGGCTGACGCGGAAGTAGCCCTGCGAAATAACGTTCTACTTATACACTTTTCCGCAGCAACTGCCCGGTCCGGCGCAGCCGGCCGCCATACCGGGCGAAGAGCCGCAGCAGGCCGTGTCACCCTTCCCCGGCAGGTTTTTGCCCGGTTGTCCGGTAAGGGAAGACGTGGCAGAAACAAGCCTGGTGAGGCTTTTCGAGCCACAGTGGGGACAGATTGCGGTATCAGTAGATTTAAAGACTATAATTTCTGACTTTTGCTTGCAGTCATTACAGAAATACTCAAAAATAGGCATAGAATCCTCCTTCTCAAGGCCATCAACTGACCACAGGCCGCCTATACTGTTATGGCCTTGCGCAGGGCCTGGATGGTCTTGCCATAATCATCGCTGCCGAATATGGCAGACCCGGCTACAAAGATATCTGCACCGGCTTTAGCCACCATTCGGGCCGTATCAAAGTTTATCCCTCCGTCCACTTCAATTTCCACCGGGAGGTTGCGTACGTCAATAATCTCCCGTAGCCGGGCTATCTTGTGGGCCACGCCGGGAATGAAAAACTGCCCCCCAAACCCGGGGTTAACACTCATTAGTAAGACCATATCTACCTCTTCCAGCACATACTCCAAGGCAGAAAGGGACGTGGCAGGGTTGAGGACTACACCGGCCTTGACCCCCTGCTTTTTGATAAGATTTATCGTTCGATTCAAGTGGATGCAGGCCTCTACGTGCACGGTAATAATGTCGCTTCCGGCGCGGGAAAAATCCTCTATATATTGATCCGGATTGGAGATCATCAGGTGTACATCCAATGGCAGGGCGGTCACCTTACGGACCGCCTGGACCACCAGGGGCCCAATGGTAATATTGGGGACGAAATGGCCGTCCATGACATCGATGTGTATAAGGTCAGCCCCGGCCTTCTCTACCGCCTGAACTTCTTCTCCTAGGCGGCTAAAATCAGCGGAAAGTATGGATGGCGCAATTTTTTTCATAAAATGTACCTCGTTTTCATATTAGCTTTAGCTGTCGGCTATCTGCTTTCAGCTCCCCTTTTTCATCCGCACCGCAGTAAATCCATCGGTCCCATGCCGGTTGGGATAGGTGCGCAAAAAATTGTCTTCCACCAGTTCGCCGGCTTTTTGCGGCAGTACCGATCCAGGGTCTTCTATCTCAAACTCCGGATGACGAATCAGGAAGTTTTTTATAACCTCTTCGTTCTCCTCCGGTTCCAGGCTGCAGGTGGCATAGACCAGGATACCCCCGGGTTTAAGGAGCGGCGCCAGCTCGTCCAGAAGGCGTCCCTGCCGTTCGGCCATAAAAACAAGGTCCTCCGGCTTGCGGCGCCATTTGATGTCAGGATTGCGCCGTATGACACCCAGGCCTGTACATGGGGCATCGACCAAGATACGATCAATTTTTTTCCCGCCCAGGCCTGCCAGCGACTGCGTGACATCTTTTTTGATTACCTCGATATTCTGGATGCCGAGGCGGGTTGAGTTTTCTTTGAGCCGTTCCAGGCGTCCGCCGTGGATGTCAAGGGCCAGTATGCGCCCGAGATTGCGCATTATCTGGGCCATGTGCGTGGTTTTTCCCCCCAGACCGGCGCAGGCATCGAGTATTAACTCACCGGGCTGGGGCGAGACGAGATGGGAAACAAGCTGTGAGGATTCATCCTGCACCTGGAACCAGCCGGTTTTATAACCGGTAAGTTTCAGGATATTGCCAAAAAAGCCCTTTAGTATCAGCCCGTCCGGAGAATAGGGGGCAGGCTCAATACCCGGGACCTCTTTGCGCAAAAACTCCAGGAGCTGATCGCGCTTTAACCGCAGGGTATTGGTGCGAATGGCCAGAACCGGCATCTTGTTGTTGCTTTCGCATAAGTCACGGGCCGCATCCGCTCCATAGCGTCCCGTCCAGCGTTCCACCAGCCATAGCGGATGGGAGGACTCTACCGCCAGCCAGGCCGATAAATCTTCCTTTGGATCAGGCCACCTGATCTCCTCTCTTCCCCGTTCCACAGCCCGCAGCACACCGTTTACAAAACGGGTGATCCATTCCGGCTGGCTGACCTTGACCAGATTCACAGATTCATTGACTGCGGCCGAAGGCGGGATGCGATTCATGTAAAGGAGCTGATATATCCCCAGCCGCAAGACGTTTTGAACCAACGGCTCAATTTTTTCCCGCGGGGTCCTGGAAAATTGGTCTATGATCCAGTCAAGCCGTGCCCGCTGCCTGAGGACGCCATAAACGAGTTCCATGGTCAAGGCCCGATCCCGCCTTTCCAGGGTGAAGTGCTTGCGGAATGCCTTTTCCATGAGCGCATCCAGGGTCTCTTGCCCTTTATCCAGTTCATCCAGAACTGCGAGGGCAACCTGCCGGGGGTTGGCAAACATTATGCCCCTCCCTGCAGGAAATGGAGCATGGCCTTTTCCACCTTTTTCAGGTCCAGCTGGGTATTAAAACACGGTCCATAAGGCCGAATATTAAATATTCCGTAAACCGGCACGGGATAGCTGTCCTGAATGCCGCTGGTCAGATCCCTTTCGCAGGCCACGGCGATTATAAGCCGTGGTTTCTTTTCTACCACAATGCGACGGGCAATAGTGCCGCCGGTAGCCACAGAAAGACCGACATGGTAAGTCTCTGCCATTTCCACCAGATCTTTGATCTTGCACAGCCCGCAACGCTTACAGTTGTCCGCATTCCCGGTGATCTTTACCTTACAGTCATAGTTCTGGAGGCAGTGTGGCATAAGGAGGAGTAGGCGTTCAGGCCTGATATGGCTGACCTGGGCTATGACTATATCATTATTTACTTCTACAAAGGCATGTTGGATTTTTTCTTTCGAGATGCCGAAGAGCTTGCCGACTAATATCAAAACAGGAAAGATAACCTTGATTACCGCGCCGCGCAGACGTTTGGAGAGTAAAAGGTCCTTCCTGAAAATCAGGGTTAGTACGATGGAAAAGATGCCCCCCACTACTAATAAAAGCAGGGTGCCAAAGAAAACGGCCAGCAGAGCAGGAAGAGCACGATGGATATTGGCCAATCCCACGTATGGTATCCACCAGAGAAGGACAGCAACCAGAAAAAATAAGGCGCAGGTTACGAAAAGCAGACTAACAAATAAAATCTTATGTGACTTTTCTTCAGACATTAGTTCAGTTTTTCGCCTATATCTATCTTATGGCCCCGGCGGAAATCCGCTACGGCCATCCGCCGGCCGCCTTCGATCTTGATCTCGGTGATAAGGATATAATCCCTGCCCGTGGCAACCAGGAATCCGGAATCATCCGCCTGGACTATCTCCCCCGGCGCCTTTTTTTCTGCCCCCCCGATAAGGCGCGGCTTATAAAGATGACAGAGCTTGCCTCGCCAGTATGAATAAGAACCAGGCCAGGGGTCAAGGCCCCGGATAAGATTAAAAATCTTTACGGCCGGCTGCCGCCAATCGATTCGCCCGTCTTCTTTTTTTAACATTGGGGCGCAAGAAACCCCGGCTTTTGGCTGCGGCCTTGGTATAATAGTGCCTTTCTGGAGGCCGTCAAGGGTTTTGATGAGGGCCTTGGCTCCAAGGCCCGCCAGGCGATCATGCAATGTACCCGCCGTATCCGTTGCATCAATTTTAGTCTCCTCCATGAGAAGAATCGGGCCGGTATCCATGCCTTCATCCAGTTGCATAATGGTTACACCGGTTATTTCTTCCCCGTTTATTAAGGCCTGCTGAATAGGGGCGGCCCCCCGGTATTTGGGCAGGAGAGAGGCATGGACATTGATGGCGCCGCGCCGCGGTATGGCCAGTAGTTCCGCGGGCAGGATCTTACCATAGGCCACCACAATTATGACCTCCGGGGCCAGTTTTCGCATCCCGCCAAGAAAATCTTCTGTGCGTATCTTCTCCGGCTGGAGGACAGGGACTTTTGACTGTTCGGCCAGGACCTTGACCGGGGGAGGGGCGACGGCCAGACCTCGTCCTTTAGGCCGGTCCGGTTGAGTGACCACCGCTGCAACTTCTACTCCGCCACAATGGATGAGGGCCTCCAGGGAGGGCACAGCGAATGACGGTGTTCCCATGAAGACTACCCGCCAACGCGGCGGATTCATAATGCTTCTACCTTAAGGATTTTTTTGAGGCGACGTTTGTAGAGCGACCTTTTGAGGCTGCTGATACGGTCGATATAAAGGATACCGTTCAGGTGGTCGATCTCGTGCTGAAGACAGATGGCCAGGAGCCCTTCGCCTTCGACCTCTATCGGCTGCCCTTCGAGATTCAAGGCCCCCACCTTGACCCTGGCGCTGCGCCTGACCTCGGCAGAATAGTCAACAACACTCAAACAGGCCTCTTCATAGGTGGTCTCGTCTTCTGCCCGGATGATCTCCGGGTTAATCAAGGCCGTTAATTTCTTATTTTCGCCTTCCCTGGACAAATCAAAGACAAGGACCCTTTTCAGGACACCGATCTGGTTAGCGGCCAGTCCAATTCCCGGAGCCGCATACATGGTCTCCGCCATGTCAGCGACCAATGCCAGAATCTCAGACGTTATCTTCTTCACCGGCTCCGCCACTTGTTTTAGAACCGGGTGTGGGTAGGTGATAATCTTGCGTATAGCCATAAAATTCACGTAGCTATCAGCCCTCAGTGGTCAGCTTTCAGAGAAAATTCACCTCTGCCTGGCTGGTTACTGAGTGCTGGGCACTGTAAGCTATTTATAACATGCTTTCGGGGTCAACGTCTATAATCAATTTGACACCTGAGACGGGAGGTTTTGCCTTAAGATATTCGAGAAGACCATTAGTGTAGGCATGTAGCGGCCCAACCTTGAGA
Organism: Desulfovibrionales bacterium; assembly: GCA_028715605.1. Taxonomy (NCBI): domain Bacteria; kingdom Pseudomonadati; phylum Thermodesulfobacteriota; class Desulfovibrionia; order Desulfovibrionales; species Desulfovibrionales bacterium. The sequence continues at coordinate 211,715 of JAQURM010000001.1, read as the reverse complement.
CCCTTCAAAAACATCTGATACCGAAACTTTCCTCTTATTTTGAAGAGCGGCGCCGGGGCTGGCCCAAGGATTTCCACGGTATCCAGCCAATCCATGTTTTTTTGCAAAAGTGCATGCGCCCGCAGGCTCATCTCCCGGGCATAATCCTTGACCTTGATTTGGCTGTTGCTCTCCAGCAAGAGGTTAATCAGGCGCACAAAAGGTGGATACCCGAGCGCCCGGCGAAGGGCAATCTCTTCTTCATAATATCCCGGAAAATCGTGCTGTTTGGCCTTAATAATACTGTAGTGATCCGGGTTATAGGTCTGGATTATAACCTTTCCCGGCCTTTCCCCTCGACCGGCCCGGCCTGCCACCTGAGCTAAAAGTTGGAAGGTCTTTTCCGCCGCCCGAAAGTCCGGCAGGTTCAGAGACAGGTCGGCGGAAATCACGCCAACCAGGGTAATATAAGGAAAATCATGCCCCTTGGTCACCATCTGTGTGCCTACCAGGATATCTATCTCCCTTTTTTGAACAGCTCGCAAAATACCATGGTGCGCCCTTTTCCGGGTGGTTGTATCCCGATCCAGACGGGCTATACGCGCCTCCGAGAAAAGCGTTTTTAGTTCCGCTTCAATACGTTCCGTCCCCCAGCCGATCGACCTGACATTAATACCACCACAGGCCGGACAGGCCGGAAGCGCCGGGACTGAATAGCCGCAATAATGGCAAAGGAGGGTCTGTTCAGACAGATGATGGGTCAGAGAAACACTGCAATTAGGGCAGATCAGGACCTGACCGCAGGAGTTGCATTGCATGGAAGGCGAGTAGCCCCGACGGTTAAGAAAGATAAGGGTTTGCTCCTTCTTTTGCAGGTTATCTTCTATGGCATCAAGGAGTTCCGGGAAAAAGATTGCCCTGCCGGCCCCGGTCTGTGACCCGGGGCTGCGCATATCGATAACAGACACCTCCGGCAACGCCCTCTCTTCAACCCGCCTGGTCAGCGCCAGGTATCCATAACGTCCTGATTTTACATTAAATACACTTTGTATGGAGGGAGTGGCCGAACCCAAAATAACCACCGCTTTCTCCAGACGGCCACGCATTACGGCCACATCCCGGCCATGATAACGGAGCTTGTCTTCCTGCTTATAGGAGCTGTCGTGTTCCTCATCCACCACGATCAGGCCCAGGGAGGAAAGAGGCGCAAATACAGCCGAACGGGCGCCGATGACTATTCGGGCCTTTCCTTCCAGTATGTGCAGCCATTGATCGAACTTTTCGCCGGGGGATAGGGCGCTGTGCAGGACGGCTACCTTATCCCCGAAACATGAGATGAAGGCCGCCTCCAGATAGGCAGTCAAGGCGATCTCAGGGACAAGAATTATGCAGTCCTTTCCTTGAGCCAGGGCCGCCTCGGCGGCCCTCAGGTACACCTCTGTCTTTCCGCTTGCCGTGACCCCGTGGAGGACATGGGCAGAAAATTCATGGCTGGAGAGGGCCCTGGTGATATCTTCAACGGCCTGTTTCTGTTCGGCCGTCAGGGTGGCAGGGCGTCTATACCAGAAGCCCTCGGCGCTGAACGGATCTCTGTAAATAATAGCCCTGGAGAAGGAGATAAGGCCGGTCTTCTCCAGTTTTTTCCATCTCTTTGTCAGGTGGGGCATGGAGGCCCCGAGTCTCTTTACCGGAACCTCTCCTTGCTCCCGCAGATAGGTAAGGATGGCCTCTTCATCGCCGGATAAGGGTTTTTCCGAAGCTTTTCCGGTGAGCCTTACCATGCGCTCCTCTTTAAGCCTGGTGCGCGGTCGTTCCACGACCTCTTTCCAGGCGAGGAGGCCTTTATCAACCAGGCCGGGGATTAAATGGCGGCCGGCGCCCGGAAAAATTTTTTCAATAGCCGGGACCGCGACTGGTTTTTCCCCCCGAAAAAGACTCAAAACGGAGAGGATCTCTTGAGAGATATTTTTTTCCTTACACTCCGGTCGCAGATGTCCGCCTCCCTCTGGCGGATGCGTATCTGCGGCCAGAGCACGCTGCCCGGTCCCGGTAAGAATCAACAACCGCCGGCTGGATACATTCAGGCCGGCTGGCAGGGCCGACTCTATCACCTTACCCAGGGGATAATGATAATAGCGTGCCATCCACTCAAAAAGGCGAAGGAGGCCGGGAGGAAAGAGGGGCCGCTCATCCAGTATATCCAGGATCTCTTTCAGTTCCGGCCGGTCTGAAGAGGCCACGGTGCCCAGGACATAACCGGTAACGGTGCGTAACCCTACGGGTATAAGCACACGCAGCCCTGGTTGTATGTCTTCCTCCAGTTCAGCCGGGACAAGATAGTGGAAGGTCTTAAAGACAGGTAGGGCCGGGGCTGCTTCAATGATCAGGGCCATTTTAGCCGATGCATAGTTCCTTTTGCAGGTATTCTCTGACCCTTGGGCCGATCTCCGGGTGTTTCAGGGCATAGGCCAGCGTGGCCTGAATATAGCCGAATTTGTCCCCGGCATCATACCGCCGGCCGACAAAACGATAGGCGTATATCTGATTTTGGCGCGCCAGTTCCATGAGGGCATCGGTAAGCTGGATCTCTCCGCCATGCCCTGTTGGCGTGTTTTCCAGGATGGTAAATATATCCGGCGTCAGGATATACCGTCCGATAATAGCCAGGTTTGAATCTGTTGTTTCCGGGGCCGGTTTTTCCATCATCCTTGTCACCCTATAGGTCTGTTCTTTGATCTCCGTCCCTTCGACTATACCATAGTTATGAATCTCTTCTTTCGGCACGGGATAGACAGCCACTATCGGCTTATGAAATTCATTAAAGACATTCAATAACTGCTGGGTGCAGGGTATGGGGGCATCCACCAGGTCGTCACCCAGGACCACCACAAACGGTTCATTGCCCACCAGGTCTTTTGTGCATAATATCGCATGGCCCAGCCCCAATGGCCGCTTTTGCCTGACAGAGGTAATCTCGATCAAATTAGAGATATTTTTGACTTCTTCCAGAAGCGTCCACTTTTTTCTCTGTTCCAGGATCGTTTCCAGTTCATAGGAATAATCAAAGTGGTCTTCGATCGCAGACTTGCCACTGCCGGTGACCATAATGACCTGTTCGATACCCGAGGCCACCACCTCTTCCACAATGTACTGAATGGTAGGCCGGTCAACAATGGTCAGCATCTCCTTGGGGATCGCCTTTGTAGCCGGCAGAAACCGGGTACCCAGTCCGGCTACCGGAATAACGGCCTTTCTTATCCTCATAAGATCTCCCGAGTTACATATAGTTAGTGTTCATCCGGAAACTGTCGTTTCCGGCCTACGGTCGGATTCAAGCATTCAGCGATCAGCTATCAGCAAAAATATAAGACAAACAACACATTAAGCTGATCGCTGAATGCTGACTGCTCTGTCTGCGTCTATCTGTGCCGTTGGCACGGCAGACAGGTGCAACGCACAGGCACGTCGTCTGGAACTTCTTGGTTAATTTATACAAGGAGGATGAAACAAAGTCAAATGAACCCTAAAGAAAAGAAATAAATAGCCGAAAAAGATATTAATGATCTGTCTTACATCCCGGAGGAAGAAATATGTCCAGAGATAGTGTAAAACTTTATTATGCGCTCTCTGTGCTTTTCCCAAAAGAACAATTGGAATCGCCGGCCTTTCTGGCATCGCTTGATACCGAAACCCTCAAAAAGGCCTTTCGCACGAAGGTCATGCAATGCCATCCCGACCTCATCCATAACCTGCCCGAGAGCTTTCGCCGCAACAGGCATGAGCGTTTTATACGCATCCAGCAGGCCCATGAGTTTTTAAACGGCTATTTGGAAACGGCACGGGAAAGGGGAGAAGATATCCCGTGGCCCCAATTTAAAAGAAAGGTTACGTCTGATGCCGCAGAGCAATGCGCCCCCCAACGCAAGCTGATATTTGCCGTGGGCGGCGCCAAGGGAGGCATAGGGAAGACCATTGTTTCCGCAAACCTGAGCGCCGGCCTGGCATCGCTAGGTAAAAGGGTCATTGCCGTGGATCTGGACCTGGGCGGGGCTAACTTACATCTCCACCTGGGGGTAAAGTTCCCGCCGCTCACCCTGCAGCACTATTTTAAAGACGGGAAGCCATTAAACGAACTCTGCCTGGACACGGCGGTTAAGAATCTGAAAATCATAGCCGGAGATAGTTCCAACCTGGGCATGGCCAACATCCTAACGGCGCAAAAGAAAAAGCTCATTAAGGACTTGCAAGGTCTGCCGGCTGATTATGTGGTCATCGATTTGGGCGGAGATACCTCCTATAACATGGTGGACTTCTTTTTAGCCGCAGATGAGCGGATAGCCGTGACCTCACCGGAACCGAGCTCTGTCCTGGATGTCTATAATTTTATAAAGGTCAGTCTGCTCCGCTACCTCAACAAGAATATTTTTGATATCCTGAGACCAGAAGAAGCAAGGAAGCTGCAGGGGCGCATTAACGAATTTAAGGGGTTGATCTTTGAAACCACCACCTCTTCCGACCACCGCCGCATAAAACGCATCGATGAGCTATTGGCTCTTGTCCGGGAAAAAAATACGGATTGGGGGCTTTTCCTGCAGGAGAAAATGGATGAGTTTTGCCCCTACCTGGTTGTCAATATGATAGAGGCAGGCGCTGATGGCAATATTTCAACCCGCATTGCCGAAATTGCCAGACAAAATCTCTCTATAAATATTTTGCCCTTACCCGGCATCTCCTTTGACCGGGAAGTTAAAAACGTGGTGCGTTATCTTGTGCCCGTACTGCTGGAAAGGCCAAAAAGTCAGGCCTCCCGGTGTATTTTCAACATATTACGTACTATACTGCAAAGGCACATTGGAGATAGAGGTCTATGTCAACTCCTGGAAAATGCGACCGACGAAAAAATTGCCCCGGCGTTTTTTCAGTTTATCAAAGGAGAGACGGGCGCCACGTTCGGCAGCAAACAAAAAAAGGTTGACCATGTTTATGCCGGTTGGCGTTAAGTAATTTGACTCCAAAAACTATCGTTTTCGGATGAAAACTAAAACGTTACGAAAGAGGTATTATCGCCCATGCAGGCCATCCCGTTAACTCTTGCTACTTCCGGCATGACCCTGGCCCGGGATATCCTCCGCGAAGACGGCATCATCCTTTGCGGGAAAGGAACCGTGCTGTCTGTGGCCTTGATCGAACGATTGAAGAGATTGGGGGTTCAGACCATAACAGTGGAGGGACACCCCATTGCCGAGGAAGGTGAAAAAACGCTGGAAGGAGAATTGGCCGACCTTGAGGAAAGATTTCGCCCCAGGACAGGCGACCCCCTCCTCATGCGCGTAAAGGAAATAATAAAGGATCTGATCGTAACTTCATGGCAATAGAGTGGGACGAGGAAAAAATCGCCGGATTCAGAGAAAAACTTAGACAGGCGAAGGCCCTGCCAACCCTGCCGGGCATTGTCTCTAAGTTAACCCAGATGGTCGAAGACCCCTCGGTCTCTGCCGACCGGATCGGACGCGTTATCGCCAAGGATCAGATCCTGGCGGCAAAACTCCTTAAGCTGGTCAATTCAGCATTCTACGGGTTTCCCGGGCGCATCTCTACGGTAAGCAGCGCCGTCATCCTTTTAGGATTTAATGTGGTGCGGAGCCTGGTATTGAGCGCCTCTATTTTCGAGGCCATGGAAAAGACAGTGGTTGGTCTCTGGGAACATTCCCTGGGATGTGCAGCCATCGCTAATGTAATCGCCCGGCGGCTGAGCATTAACGATCCTGAGGAGATATCCACGGCGGCGCTTCTGCATGATATCGGCAAGGTGGTGATCAGGGAAAACCTGGCCGAAGAGGCTGCCGTCCTGGACGAGGCCATACTGGGCGAAAATATCTCTCTTTATGAGGCAGAGCAGCGGATACTTAAGATTAACCATACCCAGGTAGGACAAAGGCTCTGCCGGCATTGGAACCTTCCGGACAGGCTGGCCGAACCCATCGCTTACCACCACGAACCCAAAAAAAGCGCCAATCATTATGTGAGCACGGCTATCGTCCATGTAGCCGATGTCCTGGTCCGGGCCAGGGGTTTTGGTTTTGGCGGCGACAAATGGGTCCCGGCCCTGGATCATAATGCCTGGGCGGCCTTGACCCTCCGGGAAGAGGATCTGCCCGGCCTCATAGCCGAGGCCGAGGAGGTTCTTGTGGAGCTAAGGGGGTTTAGCTTTGAGATTCAGACCTTAGGTGAAAAATGCCCGCCCGCCATCGAGTCCTGATAATAGGCAAGGGTGATAAACCCGGTAAAGAACAAGAATACCTTTTTGAAGCCAAGGGGTATCAAATAATTTCCAGCCCCACCTTCAAAAAAGCCATGGATACCATCTTCAATGATCCTCCGGATCTAATCCTCGTCATGGCTGATATGCAGGACAAGGTGGAATTAGAGATGGTTCAGGCTGTAAAAGGGGGCATATACTGTGCCCATATACCATTTATTATCGCCCTTTCCAGAGAAGCTATATCCACAGGCATCGAATGGGAACAATATCCGGTCGATGATTTTATCAGCAAACCTATTGATTATACAGAACTTTTTGCCAGGATGTCGCTGTGTTTTGAAAGGATGCAACGGGTCTTTGACAATAATCCTCTGACCAGATTGCCCGGCAATACCTCCATCTTAAAGACCATCCAGGCCGCCCTGGATGCGGGCGAAGAAGTGGCCATAGGCTATGTGGATATCGACAATTTCAAGCCGTATAATGACCGGTACGGCTTTTCGCGCGGTGATGAAGTGATACGTATGGTAGCCATGTTGCTTACCAATATCCTGCGCGAGACAGATACCCGCAAGGTCTTTGCGGGTCATGTGGGCGGAGATGATTTTAGCTTCATGGTGCCTTCAGACCGGGCGACACAGGTCTGTGAAAAGATTATATCCAGCTTTGATGCCCTGGTGAAAAATTTAGTGGACAAAGATGATCTCAAGAGGAATTATTTTGTGGCCAGGGACAGGCAGGGGAACGAACAACATTTCCCGCTGCCCAGCCTCTCTATAGCCGTTGTTTCCAATCATAATAACCGCTTTCGCCATTATGGTGAGGTGGCTGAGGCCGCCACACAGATTAAAAAGCACCTCAAATCTCTGGAAGGCAGCAACTACCTCATCGACCGCCGCAAACCGTCCGATTGAGAAGCCAATGTGGTTCTTTGTCTTATCAACCCTATCCACTTAATATTTGAATAGATTTTATCTTATTGTGTTATTTGGTAACTTCTTATACGATTACCCTTAATGCAGATCTCGACGAAAGAAATCGAATCGATAACTGAAACGCATAAAAGAGATTGCACAATAAGACGTGGACTCATGGAGGTGCAACGATGAAGTGCCGGGGTTTACGCTTGGCCAGGACTCTTCTCCTAACGTCCCTGACGGCATTCGTTCCTGTCGTTCTGTTTCTGCTCGACGGTCATCTTTCCGCCTGCGGCGCCGCTGATGTGCCTGCGATAACCGAGAAGGACACGTTCGGTGTCCTTGACGGCGAGTTTTCATTGAACGGCCTCAAGGGCCTCTACCGCTGGAGCATCGAGCAGCACTGGTCGGGCGGCAAGATGATCATAAGGGGGGACAACACCTTCGGGGTTGCGGACGGGGAGTTCACCGTAAAGGGCTTCAAGTCGGGCTACCAACAGTTTTCCTTCGACGGCGACGCGGAGATCAGGGGCAGGTCCGAGGAAAAGGGCAGGATATCCTATCTTCCCGACCAGTCCGCGACAGTCACCACTGCCGTCAATTTTGTCTTGGCAAACGGTGCGTTCCACGTCATACCTGGGGAAGGGAAGATAAAATTTGAGGTAAAAAACGGATATCTTACGTGTGCGGATGGCACTGCGGTCAGTGTGTTTGCCCTGTGGGTCGATGTCATCGAGGGCAAAGACAGGAGGTGGACGATGGTCAAGTCTGAAAGATACAACGGCATGTGGGTGCCTAAGCCGCAGTACAAGCCTCTGCATTTCGAAAAAACCGGGAAGCTGACGGGCGCATACAAGGACGGCAGCATACGCTTCGGCCCTGGCCAGTCGGTAACGTTGTACAGCAAACATGAACTCATGCTGCCTGACGGGACTATTCTCCTTCCCAATGACAACGGGATTTACAAAATAGAGATAAGGGACAGCCTCCCGGTCTTTGTTGACGTGAAGGTTTACGAGAGGGTCGGGGACGAGGAGCTTTTCAGGAAATAGCCCGTAAGCTCCGGACGACCGTGGAGGGGGAGTTCATCTGTTCGATTTTTCCGCGCAACACTTCGTATACATATTGTTGCATTTTGCTACTCTCATGATAAGATGTAACCAAAAAATTTATAACCCAAAGTTATGGGGGTACTTTTTATGCCTACTCCGGTGAGAATATCAGACGAACTGGTCAGCGAAGCAAAAAAATATAGCCGCATCGACCACAGATCTATGACGGGCCAAATCGAACACTGGGCGAAAATCGGCAAGTGTGCCGAGGAAAACCCGGACCTGACCTACAGCCTTATCAAGGAGATTCTAATAGGAATAGAAGAATTGGAACAAGGCGACAAATCAGAATACAGATTCGGGCGATAGCAGATGAGGGTTTACCAGTCAAGGTCCTTTGAAAAAAGAGTCAAGCGATTTTCTGAAATCGAAACGGGTGTGTTAGATCAGGAAATCGAAAAGATAATGCAAAATCCATCTGTTGGAGAAGAAAAGATGGGCGATCTCCGTGGTGTTTATGTCCACAAATTCAAAATCAGGACGATTCAGTATCTGCTCTCGTACAGAATGGTTGGTAATGATCTGGAATTGATTATGATTGGTCCTCACGAAAACTATTATCGAGAATTGAAAAACTATTTGAGAAGAAGATAACCGGGGCGAACAAATCATTTGACCGGACTCCGTACCAGCAAGAAGGATGCCCCGGTTAACGCCTGTGTGTCAAAATAGGAATGAGAAGACATGAACAACTACACCACGACGCTGATCTTGCTCTGTTTCAGTAATGTCTTTATGACCCTTGCCTGGTACGGCCACCTCAAAAGCCTGAACCAAAGATCATGGCTTATTGCCGTAGTTGTAAGTTGGGGGATCGCTTTTTTCGAATACCTCCTTCAGGTTCCCGCAAACCGAATTGGGCACCAAGTCATGACGGTCGGGCAGCTCAAGATTATGCAGGAGGTGGTTACCCTGACGGTTTTTGCGCCGTTTTCTGTTCTTTATATGAGAGAGAAGCTGTCCATGGACTACTTCTGGGCGGGGCTCTGTCTAATGGGAGCGGTATTCTTTATCTTTCGAAGCAAGATCATGGGCACATAGCCGGCTGCTAGCCTGCTGCGGGTTCACCTTTATCATCCCATGCCTCCTACAGTTTTCCACAATTGACTTGACAGGCAGGGAATGTACAGCGTAAATTTATAGCTATTAAAACCAGTTTGTGGAGCAAAAGAAGCGCCCATGAAAACAGAAGAGTTGAAGGACAAGATACGCGCCGCCGCAGTAAACAACCGCATAGCCTGCGCGGTGGCCTGTAAACTGGCCGAAGAGGCCGGTGTGTCACCCGGAGAAGTCGGCAGGCTCATAGACGAACTCAACATAAAAATTGTACAATGTCAACTGGGGTGTTTTTAGGTCATGGCCTTTCTGTTCGGCCCGGTTTCTTCCCGTCGCCTTGGTCTTTCCCTGGGTATTGATTTACTTCCGCCCAAGATATGCACATTTGATTGCATCTATTGCGAGATTGGCCGGACTACGCTCCGTACCGCCAGGCGGAAGGAGTATGTCCCAACTTCCGGGGTGTTAAAAGAGGCTGAAAACTACTTACAGTCCAAAGCAGCAAAAATAGACTATGTGACGGTTACGGCCTCAGGGGAGCCGACCCTTCATAGTAAGATAGGAGACATAGTCTCCAGGCTGAAAGATGTATCACCTAAACCGGTGGCGGTAATAACCAACAGTTCTCTTCTCCATCTCCCGGAGGTAAGACAGGCGCTGCTTAAAGCGGATGTTGTCCTGCCTTCGCTTGATGCGGTGAGACCGGATACTTTTCGTCGTATCAACCGGCCTATCCGATCCATCCGCATAGAACAGATTATCAGCGGACTTAAAGACCTCCGCCAGGAATATACGGGGCAGATCTGGCTGGAGATACTCTTTGTGCAGGGCATCAATGACCGCCCGGAAGAGGTAGAGGAACTGCGGAAGGCTCTCCAGGCCATTCAGCCGGACCGCATCCAATTGAACACCGTGGATAGACCGCCGGCTGAAAACTATGCCGCGCCCTTAAGCAGCGCCCGGCTGGAGACCATCAGGGAAGTCTTGGGAGAAAGAGCGGAGGTTATTGTTGACTTTAAGCGCCGTATTCAACAGGGATTCCGCCCTCTTGTGGAAAGCGAAATACTGGCCATGCTGGCCAGAAGGCCCTGCACGGCAGAGGATATTTCCGGTTTGTTGAATGTCTCACCGGATGATATCTCAGCCGTTATGGAGCCTTTAATCAAGGAGCATCGGGCACAATGTAAGACATATGACCGGCGCGTCTTTTATATCATCCCTGAGTTTAACCTCGATTTAGGGAGGAAGCGCTTATGAGTGATAGGCTACACTTAGGAATAGATGTCGGGTCAGCCAGCGCAAATACGGTCATCATGAATGATGATAAAGGGGTTCTCCTGGAGGAATATACCCGGACCAAGGGACAACCTCTGGAAACGGTGGCCCGTGCATTAACAGGCGTGTTTTCCCGCTTTCCTGTGGAGAGCATAAAGACCGTTTCGTTTACCGGATCAGGCGGCGGCCTAATGGCCAAACTGTTAGGAGCTAACTTTACCAATGAAATTATTGCCCAGGCCCGGGCCATATCCTTTTACCATCCGGAGGTACGAACGGTAATCGAGATGGGCGGCGAGGATTCCAAGCTGATTCTCCTGAAGAACTCGATCGCCGGCATGGAAATAGAAGACTTTGCCATGAACACCCTTTGTGCGGCGGGTACGGGGTCTTTCCTGGATCAACAGGCCTCGCGGCTTGGCCTGTCTATCGAGGAGTTCAGCCGTCTCGCCCTGGAATCAAAGGCCCCACCACGCATTGCCGGCCGGTGTAGCGTCTTTGCCAAATCCGACATGATACATCTGCAGCAGGAAGCCACGCCGGTGTATGACATTGTCGCCGGCCTCTGCTACGCTATGGCCCGTAACCTGAAGGGTAACATCGGCAAGGGCAAGAAATTTCATAAGCCTATCTCCTTTCAAGGTGGGGTGGCCGCAAATCTGGGCGTACGCCGGGCCTTTACGGACATCCTGGGACTTGAAGAAGGAGAGCTGGTCATACCCCGGCACTTCCTCTCCATGGGCGCGGTGGGCGCTATCCTCCTGACGCTGGAAGACCCGGCTTATGTGCATAAATTCCAGGGTCTGGAACCACTTCTCAGGTTTATAGGGGAGAGAAAAACGGATATCCGGTATCATAATCCGTTACGCCTGGCCGACCCGGAACATAAGGTGCCCGAGGGACACATCTATAAGGATCCGGAAGTCAAAAAAATCAAGGCGTTTCTGGGAATAGATGTGGGGTCCATAAGCACCAATGTAGTAGCGATCGATGAAGAGAGGCGGGTTCTGGCCAAACGCTACCTCATGACGGCCGGCCGGCCGCTCGATGCCGTCAAGCAAGGCCTGAAGGAGATAGGAGAGGAGATCGGCGACCGGTTGGAGATTATCGGGGCCGGGACCACGGGATCCGGGCGCTATCTCACCGGCGACTTTGTCGGAGCGGACATCGTCGTCAATGAAATCACTGCGCAGGCCACGGCGGCCGCTGATATTGATCCACAGGTGGATACTATCTTTGAAATAGGCGGGCAGGATTCAAAATATATAAGCCTGCAAAACGGAGCCATCGTTGACTTCCAGATGAACAAGGTCTGTGCGGCGGGAACCGGCTCTTTTCTGGAAGAACAGGCCGAGCAGTTGGGTATCTCCATCCGGAATGATTTTGGCAGGCTTGCCCTCGAATCATCAACGCCCGTCCCCCTGGGGGAACGATGTACTGTCTTTATGAAATCGGATATAGTGCATTATCAACAGGGAGGAGCCTCCAGGGCTGATCTGGTATCCGGGCTTTCCTACGCCATCGTACAAAATTACCTGAATAAAGTCGTAGAAGACAGGAAGATCGGCAAGCGCATCTTTTATCAGGGCGGAACCGCGGCCAACCTGGGCATTGTGGCCGCCTTTGAAGGTGTCCTGGACCGGGAGATTACCGTTCCTGAGCACCATGAGGTAACCGGGGCTATAGGCGTAGCCATCCTGGCCCAGAGGGAACGAACCTGGGAGAAAAGCCGCTTCAAGGGCTTTATGCTGAGCGAACGAAACTATACCACAGAATCTTTCGAGTGTGCTGGCTGCCCGAACCACTGCGAGATCAAAAAGGTATCTATTGAAGGTGAACGTCCGCTATTCTACGGCAGCCGCTGCGAAAAATATGATGTGGACCAGCGGTCGGATAAAGGCGCGCACCTCCCGGATCTGTTTAAAGAGAGGGATGAATGGCTTTTTAAATCCGGCGAGGGAGTATCTAAGGCGGGTGAACGGGGCCGGGTGGGTATCCCGCGCACCCTCTATATGTATGAACTTTTTCCGTACTGGCAGGCCTTTTTTTCGGCCCTGGGCTTTACTGTAGTCCTGTCCGAACCCACACACAAACAGATGATACACAAAGGCCTGGAGCAGATTGTGTCTGAGACCTGTTACCCTATAAAGGTAGCCCACGGGCACGTCCTCAATCTTATCGAAAAAGGCGTTGATTTCCTCTTCTTGCCCAGCATTATAGAGATGAAACCGAAAGAAGACCCCTTTGACCATGGGTTTGTCTGCCCGTACAACCAGGCCCTGCCCTATATTATGCAATCGGCCATCGATTTTAGCAGGCAAAATATACGGGTCTTACAGCCGGTATTGCGATTTGGACGGGAGAGTAAAGATGTTCACCGGATATTGCGCAAGATGGTTGCCGACATGGGGATTTCTCCTTTCGCAGTATCCCGGGCCTGTCGTGCGGCAGAAGAGGCCCAGGCCGAGTTCTACCGCCGCCTCGAAATGCGCGGGCGGGAAGTCCTTAATTCCCTTGCCCCCGATGAAAAGGCTGTAGTCATAATCGGGCGTCCTTATACGGCATACGATCCGGGGATTAATCTCAATATCGCGCGTAAACTGAAAAAGTTGGGAGTCCTGGCCATTCCCATGGATTTTCTTCCTACAGACGATATAGATGTGGAATCAGCCCGGTTTATGTACTGGCGATACGGACAAAGAATCCTTACTGCCGCGGAGTTAATTCGGGAAAACCCCAACCTTTTTGCCGTATGCCTGACCTATTTTGCCTGTGGTCCGGATTCCTTTATCCTTCCCTTCTTTAGGGAAAGACTGCGCGGCAAGCCGTATCTGGAAATAGAGATAGATGAACATAGCGCCGATGCCGGCGCGTTGACCCGCCTGGAGGCTTATCTGGACAGCCTGAAGTGCGTAAGACCCGAGCCTGCTAAAGAAGAGCCTTCTGTAATTCGAAAAGCCGGACTGGAATGGCGAAAGATTTATCTTCCACCGATGGCCGACCATGCCTATGCCATAGCCGCTGCATTTGAGGCCTGCGGAGTAGAATCCGAGGTTTTACCGGAGTCTGACGAGGAGACTTTGCAGTTGGGGCGCAAATTAACCTCCAGCAAGGAATGTTATCCCTTCATACTCACCACCGGGGACATGGCAAAGATGGTGCAGCGCACGGATTTTGACCCTGACCATTCGGCCTTTTTCATGCCATCCGGAAACGGCCCTTGCCGTTTTGGCCAGTATCATCGGTTTCACCGTATGATTTTGGACTCTCTGGGATTTCCCCAGGTGCCCATTTTTGCGCCCAATCAAGACGAAAGCTTTTACGACCGGCTGGGCATGGTTGGCGGTAATTTCACTCGCCTGGGATGGCAAGGCATGGTAGCTGTTGACCTTTTAGAAAAGAAACTGCGGGAAACCCGGCCATACGAAAAGCGAAAGGGACAGGCTGGGGCGGTCTATCGACATGCGCTTGGTCAGGTCTGCCAGGCTATAAAGGAAAGAAAAAATCTCACCCCGGTCTTGCGGCAGGCGCGGAAGGATTTTGAGGGTGTGGCCTTAAATGGCTACAGAGAAAAGCCGGTTTTAGGCATTGTCGGTGAGATATACATACGTTCTAATAAATTTTCTAACGAAAATCTTGTGCAGCAGATCGAGGCCTTGGGCGGTGAGGCCTGGCTGCCGACCATAAGCGAATGGATTCTTTATATTAATTTCACAGCCAAGAGAAAGAGCCGCCGTGAGCAGGGGCTCAAGCAATTTTTACGGTTGGCCATGGAAGAACGCTTCCAGCTCAAGGATGAACACACCCTTTGCGCGGTGTTTGACGGGGCCCTGCGGAATTCTCCGGAACCGAGCATACCGGATATCCTGTCTTACGCCCAGCCGTATATTGATTCTTCCTTTGAAGGCGAGGCCGTACTCAGCGTGGGCAAGGCCCATGACTATTTGAAGAAAAATGTCAGCGGAATAGTAAACGTCATGCCCTTTACCTGCATGCCGGGCACTATAGTCAGCACCATCTTAAAACGGTTCCGGGAGCAGAATAACAACATTCCTTTCTTAAGTATCTCCTACGACGGACAGGAGTCGACCAATACCCGCACCCGGTTAGAGGCCTTTATGTACCAGGTCAACCATTACAAGGCCAGGACCATGGCCTCATAATAAAAGAAAGACTTAAAAGGCGTACGCATGTCAAGGAAACCAGGAAAAAAGCTGATTATAAATGCAGAGGCCAGCGAGGAATGCCGGATAGCTTTAGTAGAAGACGGTAAGCTGGAGGCCTTTCATATCGAGACCATCGGCCATGAGGTTACCAGGGGCAACATATATAAGAGCAAGGTGGTATCCATTGAGCCCAGCCTCCAAGCGGCTTTTATAGATTACGGCGGAGAAAAAAACGGTTTCTTGTCCCTATCGGAGATCCATCCCGAATATTACGGGGTAGAGACGCCGGGTGAAAAGGGTGAAAAACTACGAATTCAAGACCTGATCGAAAAAGGGCAGGAGATGCTGGTACAGGTGGTCAAGGAAGCGGCCGGGCAAAAAGGGGCGGCATTGACAACTTACCTATCCCTTCCCGGACGGTATCTGGTACTCTTGCCCGGCAGCAGCAGCGCCGGGGTATCCCGTAAGATAGAAGACGAAGAACAGCGCAAAAAACTTAAGGAAATTATGAAGGATTTTGAACTGCCGGAAGGTATTGGTTTTATCGTGCGTACGGCGAGCCTGGAAACCACCAAGAGGGAGCTGTCTAAAGATCTGCAATATCTCCTGCGCTTATGGAAAGATATAAAAGACAAAGGACAAACCCTGCCTGCCCCTGCCCTTATTTACAAGGAAGAGTACCTTATTATCCGGTCGTTACGTGATTATTTTTCTTCAGATACATGCGAGATACTGGTTGATGATAAGGAATCATTTGACCGGATACGTGATTTCATGCGCATCATCTCGCCGAGGCATTACCCGCTGGTAAAACTCTATAAGGATTCAGGGCCTATCTTTTCTCGTTATAATTTGGAGGCCCAGATTGAGAAGATATATGAATCCAGGGTAAACCTCCCGTCCGGCGGCTCGATAGTCGTAAATCCCACCGAGGCCCTGGTTGCTATTGATGTAAACTCGAGTCGCTCCGTGCGGGAAAAGGAACCGGAAGAAACGGCCTTTAAGACTAATATGGAAGCGGCAGAAGAGATTGCCAGGCAGCTCCGCCTAAGGGATCTGGGCGGTTTAATAGTTGTTGATTTTATAGATATGCGGCAGGCAACGCATCAACGCGCCTTAGAAAAAAGGTTTCGTGACAGTCTGAAGAAGGATAAGGCTAAAATCGAGATCGGCAAGATATCCAAGTTCGGCCTCCTGGAATTAACGCGCCAGAAGATTCGCTCACCTATAATCATGGGCAGTTACAAGACATGCAGCCACTGCCAGGGGCGCGGTATAGTGCGTTCTGTTGAGGCCCAGGCCATAGCTGTCCTGCGCCGTATTCAGGCCGGCCTAAGTCGTGGCGATGTGAGTGGAGTTCAGGTCCGCGTCCCTGTAGATGTGGCCGCCTACCTGTTAAATAGAAAGCGCGGGGAACTTTTTCATCTGGAAACCCGTCGTGGCATGGGCATTCACATTGATGGTCAGGCCGATCTCTTGCCCGGAGAAGCCCATATAGAATTCAGCAAAACGCCTACCTGATGAATTTGTAAAAAGTCAAAGTTTGGATGGCACAGTAAAAAGCTCCAGTTGCAAGGCGCGCAAATCCTGAGGAATGAGGCATGCATGTCGTTATCCGTTAACCGTTGTCCGTTCACCGATAATGCGTGGACATATTCTAGTCTGCTCTTTGCTGTCGGTGCACGGTGAACTGTGAACGGTGAACTATTTCCATAGCTACGCCGCAGTGACGAAGGATGCCGCGTAACGCAGCAAATGGACTTTTTACGAAGCCGTTACACTTGATCATACAATAATTGTTCTTTTTACAACATCCACAACCTCTTCGGCCGTATCCACGACCTTGAAAACCTTCAGGTCTTCGGGGGTGATCATGCAGTCAACGCACATACGCTTATCCAGCCAACTCAAGAGGCCTTTCCAATAAGAACTGTCCACCAAAATCACCGGAAACGGCCTGATGCGATTGGTCTGAATCAGGGTCAAGGCCTCAAAGAACTCATCCAGGGTGCCAAATCCACCCGGCAAACAGACAAAGGCCACCGCATATTTTACAAACATCACCTTACGGATGAAGAAATATTTGAAGTTTAATCTTATGTTGGCATAGGGATTCGGTTTCTGCTCGTAGGGGAGCTGTATATTTAGTCCAACCGATTTGCCTCCAGCCTCTGCGGCCCCCTTATTAGCCGCCTCCATCACCCCGGGCCCCCCGCCGGTAAGCACGGAAAAACCGCTTTCAACCAGAAGACGGGCTATATTCTCGGCCATATTATAAGTCTGACTACCTGGAGTTACGCGGGCCGAACCAAAAACAGAAACGCCGGGATAGGTCTCGGCCAGGGTTTCAAACCCATCCACGAACTCAGCCATAATGCGAAACATTCGCCATGAGTCTTTAATCGTGAAGGAATCGATAACATACTGTTTCTCGCTAAGACTTATTTTCATACTTTGCTTCCACCTGAGTATATATTGCAAAAAGGACGGGCCTTATGCCGCTTCTTATTTATGCTTTTTTGCGGCTTATGTCAATTTTTACGACACGGTCACCCTGTTCTTTTACTTCGTCCCCACGAAACCAAAAGTGGGGTGATGGATTAATCTGCTATAATACGTTTCGCTAAAATCAACTTTTTTCTTGAATATAGATATATTCACCGTAGCAAATACCTCTAAAAGCAATTAAGATGTAATTAGTGAATCTGGAAACGGTAGTTTCCGGATGAGCACTGATTAATGACTATTGGTGCATGCAATCTGAACTAAATGCTAAAAGACAAATCTTTTGTCATATGCGAAAATCGCCGAAATCACCCAAGGCTGGCTGTAGAAGTCTGCCGGAGATGCCATAAGGCGGGGAAGTGCCATATATATCAAGGGTGGCTCCAGCCGGGTCTTTTTCAGAGTTGGACAGGAAAGAAGAAGTAAGGAAAAAACTTGTTTTTATACAGGGCTTGGTTTAAAATAAATAAAATCTTGCAATATGGAGTGCGTCAGCCTATGGCCAAGGTAGTAAGTATCAAAAATAAAAGAGTAGTTAAAAAGGGGCGGGGCCGGCGGCTTGCGGTCATTAAAGAAGAACTCCTGCGTTTTCACGGCATTGATCTTGACCATCTCCTGGCCTCCGAACCGGCAAAGGCCCTTACGGTCGATGAGTATGAGGACTTTGCGGAGCGCATCCTGGAAGTTGTCGACGAATTTTGTGAGGAGCATCCCCATCTGACCATACATGATATTTTTTATACCCTGGAAAATGTCAAGGATATCATTAAAGACAATTGCGAAGAAAATGAGGCACAATAACCACTTTTAACCTCCCCGAATATATTATTTGATCCCCGCCTCAAAAGGAATAGGCGCAATGCCGAACTCCTCATAGAAGGTGCTGTCGTTTCCAACATTTCCTTCCAGCAACATAGTAATCTGATCCCGTGTCAGGGGGAAAGCCCGCAGACCTTCCAGGAAGTAGGCTGTAGTTTTTACCAGCCAGACCGGCACGTGCGCTTTTATAATCTTCTTACCCAAGCTCCGGGCCATCATATCCAGGATGTCATTAAATGTGAACCGATCCCGCCCCGGTAATTGAAACACCCTCCCGATAGTTTTTTCCTCTTTAAGGGACAGTGTAAAGGCCCGGGCCACCGTGTGGACATCTACGGGTTGTATCTGATAGCAGCCATCGCCGACTACCGGGACCAAAGGCGTCTTTATCATCATCTGCTTGAATAGATTGACGAAGTTATCGTCCGGGCCAAAGATGACGGAAGGTTGAAATATGGTAAAATCAAGGCCGCTCCGGCGGACATATTCCTCAGCCTTATATTTTGTCTGATGATAACGAGAGCGGGCATTGGGACGCGTGCCCAGGGAACTCATGTGGATATAGCGCTTGATGCCGTTGGTCCGTGTAGCGTTCACAATTTGAACAGTAGCCTGATAATGCATCCTTTCAAAGGTGATGCCCTTACGGGGAAACTCCCGGATGATCCCGATTAGATGGATTACCGCTTGGCAGCCCTCCAAGCCATCAGCCAGCCGGCTTTCCCCATCAAATATGTCCCCCGGCCAAAACGTAACATCCTGTCTTCTCGTCAATTTTTTCTCCGAGCCGGGCCGTGCCAGGCAGCGCACCTGGTGTCCATTGTCCAGCAGGGCATTCACCAGATGATTGCCCACAAAGCCCGTTCCGCCAGTCAGGAATACCTTCATCTTTTCCTTATAATATTATAATAGACTCCTGCTTTCGGAGGCCCCGGTCATGTTCCGCGTAAATACGCCTCAATTTGTGCCTGCAAAGCTGAAGGGGTTTTGAGCATCCGAAGTTATCCGGAAGCGTGACAACATTACAACCGGCACGATACAAGGAAAGAAGTAAGCGTTTAGAAAATGCTTGTCAA
The DNA here is from genome assembly GCA_028715605.1 of Desulfovibrionales bacterium. Classification (NCBI taxonomy): domain Bacteria; kingdom Pseudomonadati; phylum Thermodesulfobacteriota; class Desulfovibrionia; order Desulfovibrionales; species Desulfovibrionales bacterium. Next base: position 192,548 of record JAQURM010000001.1, on the reverse strand, counting down.
GAATATTTTATTTGGAATATAAACATGTTGCGCCAAGCGAAGATAACCCAGAGGATTCCTTCTAATTCATGGATATACACAGAACTATGGAACTCCCGGGCACTGCGCGACTGCCGCATTGGACATAGTAACCAGTGGACCTTCTCGACCTAGTACGCAGACTGCCAGATGGAGACGTTGGACACAAGCCGGTGTCTGACCGTCTAAATCTGAAACGCGAGATGCGTCGTTTTTGTAGGGACCCTATGGACTCCTGTCTTACCCTAATAAATGATCGGGAGGCGCAACTTTTTCAAGGTGATATTGGAAGGTACGTCCAAGCCTTCGGCTGGTATTCTTTGTGCCTCAAACGAACGCTTAATCTTTGCTCCGTAGCGCGGCTATACGATAAAGAACTCCGATGGCATCCCGTAAACAGGGAATTCTCGTTAAGGCAGAGAGGAATCGTGGCCAAGGCGAAGGCAGCAATGCCCTACATAGAATTGGATTATCAGAACCTTATAATCCATGCCTACATTTTACTCGATAGAACAATTGCGATCTCCCGCCGCTTCCTCCAAGGCGGCAACCTTCCAAGTTTTACGTCATTCTCTAAACACAAAGCTTTCTTAAAGACTAACGCTGGTGCCCTTTCTAAGCACCACGGTGAATATATCTACCTAATCGTGAATGGCACGGGCTGGTTTGAAGTGCCTCTGAAGCTCTTAAGAGATAAGTACCTGATGCATGCGGCAGAAAGGCATGTTGTTTTCTTTGGATGGCACAATGGGAATGATTGGGATCTCACAATGACTACGATGATTGGTGAGCATCCACACCAGACGAATCCGCTTGGGCGTGGGAAGTGGATAACGTTCAGTCCTCGTAGGCTTGCCCGAGATATGGAATCATTCCTTGCGATGTTCTCGACATATGCTCAGAAGCACATAAAGGAGGTCCAACGTGAAAATTGAATAGGTCCGCAATACCACAAAATCGGGCGGGCGATGATGGCCGTAAATTACAATTTCTAGTGGGATATCAAGAAGGCGCAGGCCAACCAATATAATAAATACGGCGTAAGTTTTGAGAAAGCGACCGGCTGAACCCTAAAAGGATGCGTTTTTCGGAACACGAGGAAACGGAATCACATCACGAATGTTACTCATGCCGGTTACGAACTGAACAAATCTCTCCAATCCGAGACCGAAGCCGGAATGGGGAACGGTTCCAAACCGTCGCAGGTCGAGATACCACCAATAGTTCTTTTCATTCAGATTAAGCTCCCTCAGCCTTGCCAGCAAGCGATCATAGCGTTCCTCTCTCTGTGACCCGCCGATCACCTCTCCCAGCTTCGGGAAGAGCACGTCCATGGCTGCTACCGTTCTGCCGTCGTCATTTTGCCGCATGTAGAAGGCCTTGATCTCCTTCGGATAGTCCACGACAACAACCGGCGATTTAAAGTGCTGTTCGGTCAGAAACCGTTCGTGTTCCGAATGCAGGTCGGTTCCCCAACTCACCGGGAGCTCGAATAATTGACCGGATTTTTCGAGAATCTCAACGGCATCCGTGTACGAAACCCTTTGGAACGGAGAATGGACGATAAGCTCCAAGGTATTGATCAGTTCCTTATTGTAGTATTTTTGCAGGAAGGCGAGGTCTTCGGCGCGGTCCTCCAGACACCGGCTGATGAGATACTTCAGGAAGGCCTCGGCCAGATCTATGGTGTCGCCCAGGTCATAAAACGCCATCTCCGGTTCCACCATCCAGAACTCGGCCAGGTGGCGGGAGGTATTTGAGTTTTCGGCACGAAAGGTGGGGCCGAAGGTATAGACCTCGCTGAAGGCCGTCGCAAAGATTTCCCCCTCAAGTTGCCCCGAAACGGTCAGGCTCACTTCTCTACCGAAGAAATCATGGGAAAAGTCCACCACGCCCGTCTCCGTCCTGGGAAGGCGATCCAGGTCCAGGGTGGTTACGCGGAACATTTCCCCGGCCCCTTCCGCATCGCTGGCGGTGATTATCGGGGTATGGACATACATGAACCCGCGTTCCTGGAAAAACGTGTGGACGGCCTGTGACAGGGTGTTGCGGACCCGAAATACGCTGCCGAAAGTGTTCGTGCGCGGGCGCAGATGGGCAATCTCTCGGAGGAATTCCAGCGTATGGCCTTTCTTCTGGAGGGGATATTCTTCTCCTGACGCGTTTCCGAATATCCGGATGGCCTTGGCCTGAATCTCGTAGGGTTGTCCCTGGGCGGGGGAGGGCACGAGTCTTCCGAGGACTTCTACGGAGGCCCCGGCATTGAGTTTTAGTGCTTCCCCGTAGTCTTCCAGCCCGGCCTCCACAACGATCTGTATCCCGGCCTGATTGGAGCCATCGTTCAGGTTAATGAAGGAAAGCCCCTTGGAGTCGCGCCTGGTCCTTACCCATCCCCTTACGCAGACCTCTTGGTCACAGTATTTTCCCGTGAGCAGTGACGCTATCTTTATATTTCTGGGCATAATATCACCTGGAATGGATTTACGAAATTAAGCGCTAAGGGAACATAGGGATTTTAGTCAGGAACTCGATTTTCGAAGGACCTCCATCTTGGCATCAATAAGCTGCTTGTGGTCTAAACCAAGCAGTTTAGCCAGCTTATGCACCAGATAGTCTTCATGTTTGTCCAGGATACCGTCAACGTAGATTACCTTCCAGATCAACTTAATCAGCTCTATTTTTTGCTCAACAGAATAATTGTTTCTTATTAATTGGGCAAATTGCCAGAGGTCAATGCTTGCCTTGCGCTCCCTTTCAGAAAGTTCTATCAGTTTATCGGTTGCTTCTTCTGGAAGGCCGAAATGCCTCTTTACAGTTTCAATAATATGCTCTTTCTCATCTGTGCTGAACTCATTATCGGCACGCGCCATCTCCAGCAGAAGGGCGCATGTTGCCACCTGAACTTTATCGGTATAGGTGGCATCCCTGGATTGGACTCCACTTTCTATAGCTATTTCTTTTTTGAAAAAGGATTTAATTATGCCAAGCATTCAATTGTCCATACTGGTAATGGGGGCCGTTCTCCCTATCCCCGGCGCGGCCTCTTGCCAAGGGTAAGCGGCACATTGATGGTCTTGCTGCCACGTAACACGGTAAGAAGCACCCTGTCCCCCGGTTTCTTTTCCCGGAGATAGCGAATTAACACATCGCCCGACTCCACCTTTTTCCCATCGATCTGCAGGATAATGTCACCGCCTATAGCCACGATGGTGTTCCCGAGACGGACCTGTCTGGTCGCGCCACGGAGCCCGGCCCGGTCGGCTGGTCCATCCTTAACCACTTCCGCAAGCATTACTCCGTAGCGGACGGGTAACTTAAGGGCCTCGGCCAGAGAGGGCCGCAGTGTCTGGAGGCCGGCGCCCAGCCAGGGGTATTCTACGTAGCCCCGGGCCATGAGTTGGGGAAATACCTTCCTGGCTGTATTGACCGGGATGGCAAAACCAATCCCTACACTCCCCCCGGAGGGACTGAATATAGCCGTATTTATGCCGATCAGCTCGCCGCGCGAGTTCAGAAGAGGCCCTCCGGAATTGCCCGGGTTGATGGAGGCATCGGTCTGAATCATGTCTTCGATTAAGAGGCCGCTCGGCGCCCTTATGGATCGTCCTATCGAGCTGATAATACCCGTAGTCAATGTCTCTTTCAGCCCAAAGGGATTTCCAATAGCCAGAACTTTTTGTCCCACCTGGAGTTGGTCTGAATCCCCCAGACGAATAGGTTTTAGTTTGTCCCCTGGCGCATCGATCTTGATGACCGCCAGGTCACTATCCGGATCCGAGCCCACAAGTTTGGCCGGATAGGAGCCTCCATCGGATAAGGTTACATGGATCGATTGCGCCTCGGTAATAACGTGATGGTTAGTAAGGATGTACCCTCGGCTGTCCAGGATTATCCCTGAACCGGAACCCTGTTTGGGCACCGGATTGAGAAAGAAATCCAGCTCCATGACCACGCTGGAGACATTGACTACGCTGGGGGCGACTTGATTATAGACAGAGACGTTATTTTTCTCATCTTCTGTCAGGGCTGCCCCTGTCCGGCTCAGGAGAAGGGTGTAAATCAGTGCCAGGCCAATTATTATGAGGTAATTTTTAGAAGTGTTTTTGTTTTGCAAGGCAACCCTCCCGGACCCGCTTCCGGCGGATCTATTGAGATTTGTTAAGTGGCAAGGTTAAACCAGGGAAACTGTACCGCCAGATAAACACCGCCGGCTATCAAAAGCCGATAATAGGCAAAGACGTAAAGGCTATGCCGGCGCAGATAAGCAAGGAGATATTTGATTACCAGATAGCCGCTTATGCCCGCAGAGGCAAGGCCAATAATGTAATAATATGCGCCGTTATTTCCGTCAGGGCCGTACTTATATAAATCCAATATGTGGTTCAGGCCGGCGCCAAAGATAATCGGTGCAGACAGGAGAAAGGAAAACCTGGCCGCCGCCTGGCGTTTCATTCCCAGAAAAAGTCCCATGGCGATAGTAATGCCGCTCCGCGAGGTTCCGGGAACAACCGCCAGGGCCTGGGCAAGGCCGATAAGTACGGCGTCCTTGAGGGATATATCATCAAATTCCCTGTGGCGGCCGGAAAAAAGCTCGGCAAGGATAAGGAGTATCCCGGCTGCCGCCAGGGTAGCAGCGATCAACGAAGGTTCCCGAAAGACGGTCTCCGCCTTTTTTTCCAGAAGATAGCCAAAGACGCCTCCCGGTATAGTGGCTATGGCCAGATAGATAAGAAGACGGTGATTATTTTTTGCAAAGTCATCTTTTTGCCCGGGCCAGATGGACGTGGCCATGGCCCACCAGTCTTCACGGAAATAGACAAGGATGGCCAGGAGTGTGCCCATGTGGAGCATTATGTCAAAGCCGAGACCGGCCTCCTTTAGGCCAAAAAAATGCTCCAGCAGGGCCAGGTGTCCGGAGCTGGAGATGGGCAGGAACTCGGTCAATCCCTGGATGACGCCCAGGAATATGGCATAGAATTCGTTCATAAACTAAGTCCTTATCAGCTATACGCCATGAACTATCAGCAAATGCTCACCCGTCCGGCTGTTCGCTGAACTGGTCAAGCCTTGCAGAAAGGCTCTCATTATAAGGCTGTGCGGTGAAAAGTAAACCTAAAAATGCTAACCGGGCTCCCCCCATTTTTTATGGAATCCTTTGTTCCTGAGCGAAATTTGCTGGAGCAGGGGGGAACCCAGCGAGGGTGAGCAGGAAGGGGAAAGCCCGCCCTTCAGAGGCGGGAAGGGGTAAGTATTCCCCGCCTGCGAATCCGCCGGAGGCGGATCACTGCAGAAGCCATGAAGCGAAGGAACGAAGGATTCCATTTCAGAAATAACATTTCTGGGGAAAGTCCAGACAAATGCTAAAAAGTGTCTGATTTCTTTGACGACCAAGGGGCATTTTTAGTTCATAGCCAGAGTGCAACTGCTCACCGTTGACCGTTTGCCGTTCACCGAAGAAGACGTTTTTCGTGCTTTTCACGGACAACGGTGAACTGATAACGGTGAATGGTTACGCCAGGGTGAGTATTTCAAAAATATCCCTTGAGGTTACAGAAAAAGGGGTATCCGGAAGGTTCTTTTTAGCCAGGACATAGCGGGCTATGGCCTCGAAATCCCCGGACTTAACACCGAAGCGGCCGATGTCCGGTTTAATGCCGAGCCGCATCAGGTAACCCTTGAGGGCCTCCAGCGTGGAGTGGGTTCCGAGAAGCGCGTCCAGGATTCCTTGCACTTTTTGAGGCTGATACCTTTGCGTGACCAGCAGGAAAGGATAAAGAAGAACCGCATTGGCCAGGCCGTGGTGCACGCCGTGGTCGAGTGTAAGGCGGTAGCCCAGGGCGTGCAGCAGTATAGTACCGGTCCGGGAGATGACCGTGCCGGCTTTAGCAGCGGCCAGGAGCATGTTTTCGCGCAGTTCCAGATTATGGGGCTCTCTTATGCTTGCCTCCAGGAACTTTCCGATCATTTCTATGCTCTCCAAGGCCAACCGGTCGGATTCGCTGCCCGCCCTCCGGGAGAGATAGCCTTCTACGGCATGGCTCAGGGCATCCATCCCGGTCCCTATGGCTAGAGCCTCCGGCATGGATATCGTACAAATAGGATCGAGAATAGCGGTCTTGGGAAAGGAGTGCGGGGTATGCAGGTTTAACTTGTCATGGGTATTCTCATCCGTGATGATGCAATACTGCGTCACCTCGCTCCCGGTCCCCGCCGTGGTCGGGATGGCCATAGTGGGAAGGGGTTCCCGTAAATAATCCCTTCGCTCTATCATCCCGGCCAGCGATCCCGTGTTTGTAACGGCCAGGGCCATGGCCTTGGCTGTATCCAGGACAGAGCCGCCGCCCAAGGCGATGATTAACTCTATTCCCTGCCTTAAGAGGAAGTCCCTGCCCCGCAGGCAGGTAGCCCAGGACGGATTTTCTTCCACGCCTTCAAATACAGTCGTTTCCAGGCCGTGTTTTCGGAGTAAGGTCAATACACGGTCAAGTAAACCACTTCTTTTTACGCTTCCTTTTCCAATAACGATGGTTACTTTTCTGACTGTGGCAGGGAGGAACTTTACCAGCTTATCGATAAGATTTCGCCCATAAAGCACCCGGGTAGGCACTGGAAGAGTGAGTTCGTTAAATGTAACCTTCAAATGCCGATCTCCGTGTGGTATGGTTTTCAGAATGTCCTGCTTATTTTATAGTGAACGTCATTTGTCAATTGTCAATAGTCATTTGTCACTGCTAAGAGAAACCAATAGTTAAAAATTTTCCACGGTTAACCAATGACTGATGACCAGTGAGGCTGCCTATAAATTCTGCCCAGGTGCGCTTAGATATGTTAACATAATTAAATAAAGAAGATGATATAAAAATTATCCCTCTTTACCCTTGTCAATCGTGCCCTTTTTCCTTATGATGTGGTCATTATTTGAATCTACGAGGAGGCTTATATGCGAAGTGATGCTATGAAAAAAGGGCTGGAGAAATCACCACACCGCGCCCTTTTTAAGGCCATGGGTTACACCGACGAGGAGATCAGGCGGCCCCTCATCGGCATAGCCAATTCCTATAATGAAATAATCCCCGGCCATGTCCATCTCAATCAGATCGCGGCCGCGGTTAAGGCCGGTGTGCGCATGGCCGGAGGAACGCCCATCGAGTTTTCCACCATCGGCGTCTGTGATGGAATTGCCATGAACCACGAAGGGATGAAGTACTCCCTGGCCAGCCGGGAACTTATAGCCGATTCGGTTGAGGTCATGGCCCGGGCCCACCCCTTTGATGGATTAGTGTTGATCCCTAACTGCGACAAGGTCATCCCGGGCATGTTAATGGCCATGTTGCGCCTTAATATACCGGCCATAATGGTCAGCGGCGGCCCTATGCTGGCGGGCTCCTTCCGGGGAAAGGAGATAGACCTGATCACGGTATTTGAAGGCGTCGGTAAGGTCAGGGCCGGCAAGATGCCGGCAAAAATGCTTCAGGCCCTTGAGGATGCGGCCTGTCCGGGCTGTGGTTCTTGTGCCGGTATGTTCACGGCCAACTCCATGAACTGCCTGACAGAGGCCTTGGGCCTGGGCCTGCCCGGCAACGGCACTATCCCGGCCGTCTCAGCCGCCCGTCAGCGCCTGGCCAAGGCAGCCGGCATTAAGGTCATGGAGCTGCTGAAAAAGAACCTGCGGCCGCGGGATATTGCCACACTCTCTGCCTTTAAGAATGCCATTGCCGTGGATATGGCCTTGGGGTGTTCAACCAACACCGTTCTTCATGTGCCGGCCATCGCCCATGAAGCCCGGATAAATCTTCCCCTTTCTCTATTTAATGAAATCAGCCGGAAAACCCCGCACCTCTGTAGTCTCAGCCCGGCCGGGCACCATCATCTCCAGGACCTCGACGCGGCCGGCGGCATCCCGGCCATCCTCTCCGAATTGGCGGGGGTCGGATTAATAGACACTACGGTTATGACCGCGACCGGCAAAAAGCTCGCGGATAATCTTAAAGGTAAAAACATTCTTGACAAGACCGTAATACGGCCGGTCAAAGACCCATACCATGCTGAGGGAGGCATCGCCATACTCTATGGCAACCTGGCGCCGGATGGGGGGGTGGTGAAACAGTCGGCCGTCGCCCCGGAAATGTTAAGGCACGAAGGGCCGGCCCGGGTATTCGATTCGGAGGAACAGGCAGTCTCCACCATCTTAGGGGGGAAGATAAAAAAGGGTGACGTTGTCGTCATCCGGTACGAAGGGCCCAAGGGCGGCCCGGGTATGCGCGAGATGCTAACCCCGACCTCGGCTATCGTGGGGATGGGCCTGGGGAAAGATGTGGCCCTGATTACGGACGGACGCTTCAGTGGCGGCACGCAGGGGGCGGCTATCGGCCATGTCTCTCCGGAAGCTGCGGAGGGTGGGGCCATCGCCCTTGTCCAGGAGGGTGATCGCATCGGTATCGACATTCCTGGAAAGACGATAACCCTGAAAGTCAATGAGAAGGAACTGGCCAGACGCAAGAAGGGCTGGAAACCTCTGGAGCCAAAGATCAAGGAGGGCTATGCCTATCGGTACGCCCAGTGGGTGACCTCCGGCAGTACCGGGGCCGTCTTTAAGGAGAAGCCATGAAAGAGGCCATGCTTTATATAAAGGAAGAGGAACAGAAGGTACGGTGCAACCTCTGTAACCACCACTGCCTTATTATGCCCGGCAAGCACGGTATTTGCGGCGTGCGGGAAAATAGAGAAGGGATGTTGTATTCCCTGGTTTACGGGCAGGTCATTGCCCGCCATATAGACCCTATAGAAAAAAAGCCCCTTTTTCACTTCCATCCCGGTTCAAAATCCTACTCCATAGCCACGGTGGGATGCAATTTTCACTGCCTCTTTTGCCAGAACTATGAGATTTCACAGATGCCCAAAGACGAAAAAAGGATCGCGGGCGAGCCTTTTCCTCCGGAGGAAGTAGTAGCCGCCGCTGAGAAGCTGAAGTGCCAATCTATTTCTTATACTTATACCGAACCCACTATCTTCTTTGAATACGCCTATGATTCAGCGCGACTGGCCAATGACCGGGGGATAAAAAATGTCTTTGTCTCCAATGGCTACATGAGCCAAGAAGCTATCAAAACCATTCAGCCCTACCTCCACGCAGCGAACATCGACCTCAAGGCTTATAGCGAGAAATTTTATAAGGAGACCTGCGGGGCTAAACTAATGCCGGTCCTGGAAACCCTTAACCTGATGAAAAAACTGGGCATCTGGGTGGAGGTTACGACCCTTATCATCCCCACACTCAATGATTCTGAAAAAGAATTACAGGAGATTGCCGCCTTTATCCGGACAGAGTTAGGGCCGGAAACCCCCTGGCACGTCAGCCGGTTCCATCCCATGTACAGGTTAACCAGTGTCCCCTCCACACCGGGGCAAACCGTGCTCAAGGCCCGGGAGATCGGCCTGAAGGCCGGTCTCTATTATGTCTATTCCGGTAATATCCCGGGGCAGGGAGGGGAGAACACTTACTGTCATAAATGCGGCGCCCTATTAATCGAGCGCCTTGGGTTCACTATCCTGCAGTATAATGTAATTGATGCCAAGTGCCCAAAGTGCCATGCGGCGGTTCATGGGGTGGGCATGTGAAGAAAGCGCGAAAAGGACTGTTTCGAACGGTACAAGGGAAGGGTGGGCACAAATTGACAAGCCTTTGAATTCGTGTTATATCCGTTTGCTATCACTGTCCGGGCCGGCATAGCTCAGTGGTAGAGCAGCTGATTCGTAATCAGCAGGTCGAGGGTTCAAGTCCCCCTGCCGGCTCCAGTAAAAATACCTCCTAGATTGCCACATCGTCCGTCTCCACGTTGACCATAATTGTTCTCTATACGCCTATTCCAGTCGTTTTCTAATAGACGTTTTCAGCTCATCCAGGCTTGACGACTTGACGATATAATCATCAGACGCCCATGACCCCAAGTCGTGTTTATATTCGCTATATGCTGTGCTTAGAATGACCGGCAGAGAAGGCTTTTGGGCCTTGAGCTGCCTTAACACCTCTATGCCATCCATTCCCGGCATGTTTATATCCAGAATCACAAGATCTATGGGATTAGATCCGAATATTTCGAGGGCCTCTTCCCCATTCATCGCTGAAAAAACTTGATAGCCCTCTTCTTCCAGCTCTTCCCGATAGAGCAGATGGATGCTTTCTTCATCATCTACCACGAGGATTCTCTTATGCTCTTCCACGGCCAGCCCTCCATTATTCGCTCTTTTGTTTTTTTACCTTATTTTTTGGTTTATACACATTATGCCCTCTAGGCTCAGGATTCATCGGCAGTTTTACGGAAAAAGCCACCCCTTGACCCGGCTCGTTCTCAACCTCTATTTTGCCGCCATGATGAGAAACTATCCGGTAAGAAATAGCCAAGCCCAGCCCGGATCCCCCCTTTTTTGTGGTAAAGAAGGGGTTGAATATATTGTGAAGAATGGCCTCCGGTATGCCCCCACCGGTATCTTTTATGGTGCACGTGACAAACCTCCCTGCATCGTCTTCTTCCACGGAACTGCTTACCCAAATGGCCCCGCCCCCGGGCATCGCCTGACGGGCGTTTAGCAGGATATTAAATAAGGTGTGCTTGATTTGTCGCCCATCGCACCATATCGGTGGAATAGACTTCAGGTCTTTTTTTACAATTATAGACCCTTCTTCAAATTCACGACGCATCAGTTCCAGACATTCCTTGACAACATGGTTCAGGTCTTTTTTTGCATAAGCCTCTTCCGGTTCCTGGGCGTAATCCAATAATTCATTTAAGGTCTTTTCCAGCCTCCCCACCTCATCTACAATTACCTCGAGGTAGCGCCTTCCACCACTATCTCCATTTACTACTTTAATCGCCCGCCGTGCCAGACCACCTATGGATACCAGGGGGTTCCTGATCTCGTGCGCCAGGGTAGAGGCCATCTCCCCCATGGCGGCCAACTTTTCCGCCTCTGCCAGCAATCCCCTGGCCTCCACTAATTCTTTGTTGGTCCTATCAAGAAGGGTGTAGAGCCTGGCATTATCCAGGGCGAGGCCGGTACGATTGGCCAACATGCTTATAACACGGACATTCTCTTTAGTTGTGGCGCGATTATTACAGGAATTATCGACCACTATGACGCCCATTACCTTGTCCTTGGCTATAATGGGAACCACCGCGCAGTCAGCACAGTCCGAGCCCTCAAACCATATCTTGCTAAGCACAGGATCTGAACCGGCATTAATAGTTATAGGGGTTTTTTCCTGCACGGCTTGAGCCAGCGCCCCGCCATCCTTGTTTAATGGTATTATGATATCTCGTGCCGACGATTCCTCGCCTTTTTCCCCACGCCATACCTCTTTTAACTCCGCCTCCTGTTCATCCATCAGACAGATTACCGCTCGATCAAAGCCCAGGCCCTCTTCACCGGTTATAGCACTGATAACGGTTTTTCCTATTTCATCTACCGAAACGGTGGTCATCAGGTGACCGCTTATCTTATAAAGTGTGGAGATCTCCCGTACCATGCTTTCGTTTTCGCGGGCCAGCGTCTCCACTGTCCTTTCCTTTTTTGTTTTTTTAAACAGGCTGTGGTTAGGGCTCATCTCTTATTGTTCTCAACCTTCCTTAAGGGATCTGGATCATTCTAGAGCGTCAATTCACGCAGGAATTTGGCCGCATCTTCGGGCGGGGTAGGATTTATATAGAAGCCTGTTCCCCATTCAAAACCTGCGATCATGGTTAATTTAGGCATTATCTCAAAGTGCCAATGATAGTAATCCAGTGCGCCTTCCTTAAGAGGAGTAGTGTGTAAGACATAGTTGTACGGAACCCGGGGGATTGCGCCGTTAAGGCGTCGAAATGTCTCTGAAAAAATCTGTGCCAACCGGCTAAACTCGTCATCGGTCACGTCCACATACGAGGAGCTATGCCTTTTTGGTAATATCCACATCTCAAAAGGCGCGCGGGGGGCAAACGGAGTAATGGCTAAGAAGTCTTCGTTTTCGCATACCAATCTGCTCCCTCGGGTCAGCTCCTGACGTATTATATCGCAGAAAACGCAGCGCTCCTTGTAATTATAATAAGTCTTTGCCCCCTGCAGCTCTTCACATACCAATTCCGGGACAACCGGAAGGGCAATAAGCTGGGAGTGTGAATGTTCTAGGGACGCCCCCGCTGCACGCCCATAATTCTTAAATATCATAATATAACGAAAGCGCATGTCCTTTTTTAAATCAATTATCCGATCACGGTAAGACCGCAGGACTTCTACTAACCTTTCGGGGGATAGCTCTGCCAGGGTCTCATCATGATTAGGAGTTTCTACTATCACTTCATGGGCGCCGATACCGTTCATCTTGTCATAGACACCTTCACCCTCTTTGTCCAGGTCCCCTTCAATCATAAGCGCCGGGTATTTATTGGGAACCACTCGCAGTGTCCAGCCCGGTGTGTTTGGCTCGCCATGATTACGCCCATAAACCAAAACCTCTTTGGGTGTGGTGTTTTCGTGACCGGGGCAAAGTGGACAAAACCCGCCTTTCGCGATCTCCTTTTCGACAATGAAATCAGACGGTCTTTTGCCCCGCTCCTTAGAAATAATAACCCATCGCCCAACAATGGGATCTTTACGCAATTCAGGCATTACTAGCTCCTCCTAACTTAACCTTGTACAGCCGGCGTCTCTTGGATTTTGCCGTTTAAGATACCAAAGAGAAGATTATACCTGCCAATGAATCTGCTCAAAGTTTTCATCTGGCACAATAATGGCAAGATAGCCTACAGATGGATACCTTTCCTTTACCAACCCCTTATCTCTTACCTCCACCACAAGACGGATCTCCTCGCCCACATTGAAACCAAGATATTTAAAAGACACCGCCAATTCAACAAACTTATAAATACCAATAGAGTTGAACTCATCAACCAGAACATGGTCGTCTGGCCTGCCCTTATATAATCGGTAATAAAAACCGTCTCCTTTAGCTGCCGGGAAGACAGTAAGGAAGTAAGGACGGCTGTTCAAAAGGTAGAGATAAATCTCCTGGTCCTGAGACCATCCGGAAAAATCCGCTTCGTCTGTCTCAAGCCGGAAACAGAGGTTGTCCACATTAAAACCATAATATATGGCTGTTATTTTTTCCCTTCCCTGATACATGGCCCCGCCCGTTGTTTTGGTTTCAAAATAACCTGCTCCGCTCCACTCATAAAACTGCGTCAGGCGTCCGTCAAGGACAGGGTATATAAATCCCTTTGGCTCTATAGGTGGAATCACTTTTTTGAGCCTTTTTATAGGAGACTTCAGTCTTTCAGGTACTTCTTCTCCCATGGCCCGATATACCTGGGATAGATATTCCCGGAAAAGGCGGTCAAACTCAAAAGAATAAGCGCAGGAGAAATGTTCTCCGTACCACCAAAACCAGTCACTGCCCTCCGCGGCATGAAGGCTTTCCCAGGCCTTAGAGACGGCCTCATCAGACAAATCCCTTCTCTCTTCAAGATTCCTGGCTAAAAAGGATCTCGTCTTTCCCAGGATATCCCAGCCCTCATTCTCCTCTACTCCACCAATCCAGATGTCAAAATTGTGGTTTATCCAGGAGCCGGTATAAAGATGGGCTATAGATTCTGTTGGTGGAAATTCTTCCAGGTAGTCAGAAACAGTGGTGGTTTTAAAATCAGAGCTGTCTGAAAATCTCTTATAAATTTCTGTAAGAAAGGTCTCCCCTCCATCGCTGTAATGCTCCCAGGGGTTTTCTCCATCTAAAATAATGTTTAACAGAAGCGGTTTCTTACCTGACTGCCAATTATTCCTTATATTGTGAAGATGGGAAAAGAAATCTTCCGCTGCCTGGCGGGGCTGGTTGCGATAATAGACAAATCCAAAGAGGTCTGATAGGCCATGATCCCTAAAAACCATATTTACCTTTGCCCCCTCATGCTCAACAGCGTATGGATAAAAAAGGGTGTCACGGTTATAATTACCGGTCGAAGATATGTATTGGCGTGCCAGGGAATGAAAAAGAATGCCTTCGTCTGTCGCTGCCCATTTGATGCCCAGTTCACTCATAATTGGAATGAGTTCCGGGCAAACCGAGCCTTCCGAGGGCCATAGTCCACGAGGTCTCTGCCCAAAAATCTTTTCGTGGAGGCTCATAGCTTCTGCGAGATGCCAAAGGGCATCTTCAGGGTATTGAAAACGTTGGGGGAGACTTACCTCTGGAATAGGCCGTCCGGCGAAATCAGAATCGATCAAAAGTGGCAAGATTGGATGATAGAAGGGGCTGGTGGTAATTTCTATCTGTCCCTTTTCAGCCAACCCTGCATACAGAGGAATGACTTCTTTAATTACTTCTTGCTGCGTATCCAGGACTATACCCTTATCTGTCTCTGAAAAAAACTGCCCTTTTCGGAACAATCCATAAATATCCGGCTTTTTCCGGCTGGTATAGCCAAACCAGGTAAGATTAAACCATATTTGAAGATCGAGGAAGTCCTGTGTATTGAAACGTGCCACACTTTCTCTAACCCGGGATTCATCAATTACCATTCCGCGTTTGAGTAATAGCTGCCAGAAGCGCGGGTATGGTTTGATCATCGTCTCCCAGTTACAATTAAAAAAATTACTAAGGATGAATTCCCTATCCTCGCTAGTAAGCTCCCCGGCCGGTTTGGCGCTTATATCCAAAAAATCATCCTTGGCCTGGCCTGAGGCATAATCCTGTAACTGTACCAAAAGGGACGGTACGAGATTAAAGGTTTGTTTTATCGATGAAAAATTAGAAAGTAGGGATGGCATGTCATGGTAAGCCTTTATACCATGCAAACGAACCCAGGGCATAGAGTACCGGCCCCGAAGCGGGTCTTTATAGTTTGGTTGGTGCATGTGCCATAGAAAGGAGATATATAGCGGCGGCTGTTTCATTGCCTATTATGTACCGCGCATCTTTTCTGTGGCTTCTTGTTTCCTTTTACAATCTAAACATAAGGTAGTAACCGGGCGAGCCTCTAATCTTTTTTCCGAAATATCTTCCCCGCAACTCTCGCAAATACCAAATGTACCGTCATCTATCCGCTCTAATGCGCTTCGTATCTTCTGTAAAAGCTTCCTTTCCCTGTCCCGAATACGCAGCTCAAAATTACGATCTGATTCAAGTGTGGCGCGATCGGCCGGGTCAGGGAAATTATCACTTAAGTCTGTCATATCAGAAAGGGTTTTTTCCGCCCCACTTAGAATTTCCTCTATTTTTTTGTTTAGCAATACCCTGAAATATTCTAATTTTTCCTTTTTCATTCCCAATCCTCCGCCAATACTTAAATGTATAAATACAAAAACCTACCATTTTTTCTGATAAAGTAAAGTATAATCATACCCTAAACTTCTTATTAAATCCAATCTTCGAATCGGAAAGAAAAAAAGGTAACGCGTCTATAAAGACCGGGCCTACTCTTACCCTACATCCATTTAATTTTTCAACATTTTCCTTTAAAAAATAAGTGAATCCCGGTATCAGGCGTTCGTTTTTATTTATTTTTTCTTCTATACCTTCTTCTCTATCTATATGATATAAGAATTTATCAGTAGCTCATTCTTTAATATTAAAAAATAAAATAAAAACATAATGTTATAATATTATCCTTTAGATTGAAGTTTTTCTTATTCTAAATTATACTGCAAGTGCTCTTTATATCTTTTTCTGAGTCTAATGCGTCTTTAATACTCTTTAAATTTATGTTAGAAATTTGTTAATAATTATGTCCTGTGCATTATAGATTATAAAAAAATAACAAATAATATGTAATTCTGCATTTTATAAAAAAGTGAATAGTTAATTTTTACAAATCCTTACGTTATTTTTCAACTATTTTTTATCAGATATATTATTAAGAAGTATCTTTTAATAATCTATATAAATAATAAGGAATAAAAAATGGAACTAAAAATTAACAGAAATGAGCTACTGGATGGTTTGAATAAAATACAAACCGTAGTTGAAAAGAAAAGTACCATGCCTATTATATCAAATGTCTTACTTGATGCATTAGACGCTCGTTTAAATATAATAGCGACTGATCTTGAAGTGGGAATGAGGACAGAACATAATGCTGAGATTATAAAAAAAGGAAAAATAACCGTCCCGGCCAGAAAACTATATGAAATGGTCCGAGAAATCCCAGGCCCTCATATAACTATAAAGGAAAAAGAATCCGGCAGGATAAATGTAAGTTCGGGTAAAATTATTTATACGTTAGTAGGCTTACCGGCAGAACAATTTCCTTTGGTATCATTTCATGAGGATGCAAAGACAATTGAAATCCCCGCAAAGACAATAAAGGATTTAATAAACAAGACAATCTTTTCCGTCTCTTTTGATGACAACAGAACCAATTTGGCAGGTATTTTTATAGAGAAGACAGTAATAGAAGATAAAGAGATATTGAGGATGGTATCCTCTGATGGACATAGATTATCTCTTATGGAAAAAGATGTTCCCGGTATAAACATCCTGGAAATTGATTCCGGGGTAATTTTACCAAGGAAAGGCGCCCGGGAGATACTAAAATTGTGCGAAGATGCAGAAAAGATTCTATTAGGATTCAAAGAAGATATCTGCGTTGTTGAAGCAAATAAAACAAAGATAGTGACACGGCTTATTGATGGAGAATTTCCGGATTACCGTACAATCATACCTGCGGAGGGTAATAAAAAAATATTTATAGAAAGGCAGTTTTTTTTGGATGTTCTGCGCAGAACAGCTATATTGTCCACGGATAAATATAAGGCAGTCAGCTTTAATTTTAGTAAAGGGAAAATGGAGGTTTTATCAGTAAATCCAGATATAGGAGATGCCAGAGAGGAGCTTGAAATAGAGTATGAAGACGATGTATTTAGTATAAATTTTAATATTAACTATTTAATAGAAGCCATTGGGGCTCTGGAGAGCAATAAGATAGCTATAGAATTTGAAAACGAGACCAACCCATGTCTTATAAAAGGCACTGAAGAAGAGGGTTTCTTGGGTATTATTATGCCCATGCGCGTGTAAAAGAGGATTATATAAATGAGTGTTTTTGAAGGTCAGATAGAGGATGCAGATATTAATAATTATACGGCTAAAGAGATAAAGGTATTAAGTGGTCTTACAGCGGTACGAAAAAGACCAGCTATGTATATTGGGAACACAGGTCCAGAGGGATTACATCATCTTGTTTATGAAGTGGTGGATAACAGCATCGATGAGGCCCTTGCCGGATACTGTAATTATGTAGAAGTGTTGATTCATAAAGATGGAAGCGTTACAGTAGAAGACAATGGAAGGGGCATACCCGTCGATATTCACCATACGGAGAAGAAACCCGCGGTAGAAGTGGTTATGACCGTGCTCCACGCCGGAGGTAAATTTGATCATAAGACATATAAAGTGTCCGGGGGCCTGCACGGGGTAGGGGTCTCTGTTGTGAATGCCCTTTCTCGATATCTGGAGGTTGAAATCTTTCTCAACGGGAAAATATACAAACAGAGATATGAGAGGGGAAACCCGGTAACTAAGTTAGAAGTTATCGGAGATACAAAGAAAAGAGGAACAAAGATAAACTTTCTACCGGATTCTGAGATATTTGAGGAAACAACAGAGTTTAATTTTGAAATACTTTCCCAGCGATTAAGGGAGCTGGCCTTCTTAAACAAAGAGGTAAGGATAGTATTAGAAGATGAAAGAAGCGGGAACAGAAAGGATTTTCTCTATGAAGGAGGTATTATATCTTTTGTACAGTACCTCAACAAAAACAAGACCGTTATTTATGATACGCCTATATACATATCCGGCAGGCGCGGCGATATAGATGTAGAGATAGCCTTACAGCACAATGATTCATATGTAGAGAAAATTTTTTCTTTTGCCAATAATATTAATACAAAAGAAGGGGGTACTCACCTTATAGGGGTTAGATCCGCGCTGACCAGGACGCTGAACCAGTATGCGCTTAATGAAGACCTCCCCAAAAATCTAAAAGAAAGGATGGAGGGCGATGATGTAAGGGAGGGCCTGACGGCCGTAATAAGTGTCAAGATACCCAACCCTCAGTTTGAAGGCCAGACCAAGACAAAACTGGGAAATAGTGAAGTCAAGGGGCTAGTAGAGTCTCTTGTCAACGAAAAACTCTCTTTATACCTACAGGAAAAACCGTCTATCGCCAAGAAAATACTGGCTAAAGCAATAGATGCGGCCCGGGCCCGGGAGGCCGCCCGCAAAGCTAAAGACCTGGCCAGAAAAAAGGGTAGTTTATCAGATATGGTTCTTCCTGGGAAATTAGCTGATTGTCAGGAAAAGGACCCCGGCAGAAGTGAAATCTACCTCGTCGAGGGTGATTCGGCTGGGGGATCCGCCAAGCAAGGCCGGAACAGGAAGTTTCAGGCCATACTCCCGCTTAAAGGGAAGATACTCAATGTAGAAAAGGCGCGCTTTGATAAGATGCTGGAAAGCCAGGAGATAAGGACTCTAATCGCTGCCTTGGGGACCGGTGTGGGAAAGGCAGACTATGATATTAACAAGTTGCGCTATCATAAAGTTATTATAATGACTGACGCAGATATAGATGGTTCCCATATAAGGACCCTCCTGTTAACCTTTTTCTATCGTCAAATGCCGGAGTTGATCGAAAACGGGTTTCTTTACATAGCCCAGCCGCCGCTATATCGGGTGGCAAGGGGTAAGGAAGAAGAATTTATAAAAGATGAAGTTCAGATGAGCCGCCGTTTTTTAAATAGGGCCGTACAGGAAAAAAATATCTCTGTAAAAGGGACGGAAAGAATATTTTCCGGCCAGGATTTGGTGACCCTTATGGAGGGCCTGGTTCGTTATCAGGCCCGGCTCAATAGTCTGGCAAGGAAAGGATATGCGGCAGATGTTATAGAAACCCTGGCCCTCAACCAGGGAGATCAAAAATACCTTTCTCAAGGGGTCATAAATACCGGGGTCTTCCGGGAGGTGTTGAACCGGGATGGCTATAAAAACGTAACAGTAACCGTCCGGGATGGAAAGGAAGAGATACATTGCCCTTCTAAAACAAAAGGCCGGCCTGAAAAGGCTATTACACTGGAATTCGTGGGTTCTCCGGAGTTTCAGAACCTGTGTGAACTGGGGAAAAAGGTTTCTCAACCAGGTAACCCTCCTTTTGTGCTATCCATGGATAACTATGAGTACGATGTTAAATCCAGGGGTGAGCTTCTGGAAAGGGTGATGGAAGAAGGAAGGAAGGGATTTTTTATCCAGCGCTATAAGGGATTGGGCGAGATGAATCCTGAGCAACTCTGGTCCACCACTATGGACCCATCACGGCGCACGCTCCTTCAGGTGCAAATAGAGGACGTTTTTACTGCGGATGAGATATTTACGGTTCTTATGGGGGACAAAGTAGAGCCCAGAAGAGAGTTTATTCAAACAAACGCCCTCGAAGTCACATTCCTTGACATATAAAAATAAAGAATTCAGAAGACAGAATACAAGTGTCAGCAGTCCTAAGAGCGAATACAGAGGGCGGTCAGTTGATTATCGGCTGTCAACTGCAGACTGTTGATTAGTAATAGGGGTTATTATGTATTCCACGGAAAGTATTGGCCAGGTCAGCATCGAAAAAGAGATAAAAAAATCATACCTTGATTATGCCATGAGCGTAATCATCGGCCGAGCCTTGCCGGATGTGCGCGACGGGCTTAAGCCGGTGCACAGGCGTATTTTATACGCCATGCACGATTTAAAGAACGAATGGAATAAACCGTATAAGAAATCGGCGCGTATAGTCGGTGACGTCATCGGTAAGTATCATCCGCATGGAGATGTCGCTGTATATGACACGCTCGTTCGCATGGCGCAGGATTTCAATATGAGATACCCCCTGGTGGACGGGCAGGGGAATTTTGGATCGATTGACGGGGACTCTCCTGCGGCTATGCGATATACAGAAGTTCGTATGGCAAAGATCACCCAGGAACTTCTTGTTGATATTGAAAAAGACACCGTCAATTTTTCCCCAAATTACGATGACTCCCTGATGGAACCAGATGTTCTTCCTTCCCGGTTGCCAAACCTGCTCCTAAACGGTTCCGCCGGAATAGCCGTGGGCATGGCCACAAATATACCACCGCACAACTTGACAGAGGTCGTGGACGGGCTCCTTCTTCACATAGATAAACCGGATGTTACTACAGATGAACTTCTGTCCTGTATCCAGGGCCCGGATTTTCCAACCGGTGGTTTTATCTGTGGACGGTCCGGTATAAGAGAGGCTTACCGGACGGGGCGGGCCAGTATAAAGATGCGTGCCCGGGCCGCTATTGAGAAGGCCAGAATCACCGGGCGGGTGAGTATTGTAATAAATGAACTTCCTTTTCAGGTGAACAAGGCCCGGTTAATCGAGCGGATCGCGGAACTGGTCAGAGATAAAAAGATAGAGGGTATTCAGGCGGTAAGGGACGAATCAGACCGGGAAGGCATGAGGATCGTTGTCGAACTGAAGAAGGATGAGGTGGCGGATGTTGTTTTGAATCAACTTTATACGCAGACCCCCATGGAATCCTCCTTTGGGATCAATATGCTGGCCATCGTAAACAACAGGCCGGAGGTTTTGACCTTAAAGGACCTCCTGGGCCATTTTTTGGAGCACCGGCAAGAGGTCATTATCAGGAGGACGCGATTTGACCTGAAAAAGGCAGAGGAAAAGGCGCACCTCCTTGAGGGATTGAAGATCGCCCTCGACAATCTGGATTTGGTCGTCGATTTAATCAAGTCCTCGGCCACACCCAAAGAGGCCAAGGCGAGATTGGTCGCCACCCTCCATCTGTCTGAAGTACAGGCCCAGGCCATCCTGGATATGCGTTTGCAAAGGCTGACCGGTCTGGAAAGAGAGAAGATATTAGAGGATTATAGGGCGACCTTGGCGGACATAGAGCGTTATAAGGCGATACTGGCGAGCGATGAGCTGGTTCGTAACATCATAAAAGAGGAGTTGCAGGCCGTAAGGGCTGCCTATGGTGATGAGCGCCGCACCGAGATTGTAGAAGACGCGGGAGAGATCAATGTAGAAGACCTTATTGCTGAAGAGGATGTGGTGGTTACAGTCTCACATCGCGGCTACATTAAACGCAATTCGGTCAACCTCTACCGGAGCCAGCGCCGGGGTGGGAAAGGTATAACCGGGGCAGAAACGCGGGAAGAAGATTTTGTGGAGAATCTTTACATTGCATCCACACATGATTATTTTCTTTTCTTCACAAACCTTGGCCGGCTCCACTGGCTTAAGGTCTATCAGATTCCTCAAGCGGGGCGGCTGGCCAGAGGGAAAGCCATAGTGAATCTGCTGAATTTGCAGGCAGAAGAGACGATAAAGACCATATTACCTGTGCGTACTTTTGAACCAGACCGGTATCTAGTTATGTCCACGAAGAAAGGACTGGTGAAAAAGACGGACTTGATGGCCTATTCCAATCCGCGCGCCGGGGGTATTAATGCGGTAAATATACGCGAAGGAGATGAACTGGTAAGCGTAGCGCTTACAGATGGGAAGAAGGACATCTTTTTGGTAACCCGTCACGGACTATCTATTCGCTTTAATGAGGATGACATCCGGGAGGTTGGACGCGTGGCGATGGGTGTGAAGGGCATATCGTTAGGAGAAGGTGACGAGGTGGTCGGTATGGAGGTCGTGGGGGAAGGCTCAACCGTTCTTACTGTTACGGAAAACGGATATGGAAAGAGGACCAACCTGGAAGATTATCGCCCACAAGGCCGCGGAGGGAAGGGCGTTATTACGATCAAGACAAGTGAGCGCAATGGGCCGGTAGTGGGGGCGTTACAGGTTATTAAAGACGAAGAAGTGCTGCTTCTGGCTAGTAGCGGAAAGATTATTCGGATTAAGGTAAGCGGCGTTCCCACACATGGACGCAACACGCAGGGCGTCAAGCTCTTCCAAATGGAGCCAGAGGAAAAGGTCGTGAGCATCGCCCGACTGGCGGAGAGGGAAGAAGAGACCGATGTCCAGACGTAGTTCTATAGGTGTTATAGGAGGAGGGAGCTGGGGTACAACCCTGGCCAACCTTCTTGCTGAAAAAGGGTGTAATGAGGCGACCTTGTGGGTCTATGAAGAATCTCTGGCTAGAGACATGGCGGAGACCAGGGAAAACAGGACTTATCTGCCGGGCATAAAGCTGGACGCCCGGCTTGGGATTACATCTTCCCTGAAAGAAGCCGTCGAGTCCAAAGAGTTTATAGTGGTGGCGGTTCCGTCGCATGTCTTGCGCACCGTAGCAAGCCGGCTAATCCCTTTTCTTTCTCCTGCCAGTATCGTGGTCACGGTCAGCAAAGGAATCGAGAATGAAACACTTCTCACCATGACGGAAGTGCTGGAGGAATTGTTGCCAAAAGGCCAACATAGCAGATTGGCCATCCTCTCCGGTCCCAGTTTTGCCCGTGAAGTAAGCCAAAAGGTTCTTACGGCAGTGACTGCTGCTGCGGTAAGCGAAGACGTAGCTAAACAGGTGCAGGAACTTTTTGCTACACCATATTTTCGTGTCTATCGTTCCTCCGATGTCAGGGGCGTAGAATTAGGAGGCGCCCTCAAAAATGTTATTGCTATTGCGGCCGGTATCTGTGATGGGCTTAGTTTTGGGACCAATACCCGGGCAGCACTGATTACACGTGGATTGGCTGAGATAAGCCGCTTAGGGCTAAAACTCGGGGCAAAGCCCCTTACCTTTGCCGGCTTGGCCGGCCTAGGTGATCTGGTCCTGACCTGTACAGGCGATCTAAGCAGAAATAGGACGGTAGGTCTTAAGCTTGGGCAAGGAATGAAATTGAAAGAAATCCTGGATGGGATGAAGATGGTGGCCGAAGGGGTAAAGACCACCCGATCGGCCTATTTTCTGGCTCAAAAATGCCGGGTGGAAATGCCCATAACGGAACAGGTTTATAAAGTACTCTACGAGGATAAAGATCCGCTAGGCGCCGTTAAGGAATTAATGTCCAGAGATTTGAAAGAAGAGTGGGAGGTATCCTTTTTCCAGTAGGATGAGTGAAGAAATGGCGGAGAGAGAGGGATTCGAACCCTCGGTAGAGGTTTCCCCCTACACTCGCTTAGCAGGCGAGCACCTTCGGCCTACTCGGTCATCTCTCCGCAGCAAAGGCCAATTTTGTAGGACGCGAATTTTCGCAGATATACGCAGAAAAAGCTCTCAAGAATAGTTTTCTTGGGCTGAAATCATTCCAATACGCCAAGAGATAGGGACAAAGTTTGCTGTAACCCAGTTTTTAGATCCGGTTAATCTGCGTGTGTCTGCGTCCCAATGTCTTTTGGCGGAGGGAGTAGGATTCGAACCCACGTTCGCGTGAGCGAAAGCGGTTTTCAAGACCGCCGCCTTAAGCCTCTCGGCCATCCCTCCAACGGGCAACATTTTTAACATCTGTTACCGGTTGTGTCAATGATTCGTTACGATGTTGACAAAGCAAGAGGTTTGCGGTATAAAAATTCCTGAGTGAGCGGGAATAACTCAGTGGTAGAGTGCAACCTTGCCAAGGTTGAAGTCGCGGGTTCAAATCCCGTTTCCCGCTCCATTTTATTTTTGTCTCTTGATTTCCGCCGCGCCATCAATTACACCATCAGATATTTCCGCTCCACGTCACTAACCCAACCCATATCCCATTATAAATAAACGGAGGTCAGGGTGTACTACACCGCATTAAGACCATATACCTTGAAGAGACTGGAGGAAATCGGCCGGGCCGATATCCTGGTGGGTATTCCCGCCTATAACAACGAACGGACTATAGCCCATGTAATCCAGATGGTTTCCCACGGCCTGGACAAGTATTACAAGGAAGACAAGAATGTAATAATGATAGCCGACGGGGGCTCTACCGACGACACCCGGGAGATAGTCAAAGAATTTCAGCTTAAGCCCTGGCAGGAAAAACTCCTGTCCATCTACCGGGGACCGGGCGGGAAGGGCACGGCCTTTCGTTCCATATTTGAAGCGGCGGTAAAGCTGGACGTCAAGGCCTGTATCGTGGTGGATTCAGATATCAGGAGCATTACCTCGGACTGGGTGCAGCACCTGCTTTCTCCTGTTTTGGAGAAAGGTTACCAATATGTTACACCGGTTTATTGTCGTCATAAGTACGACGGCACTATAACCAACAATATAGTCTATAATCTGACCCGGGCCCTTTATGGAAGGCGCATCCGTCAGCCCATAGGGGGTGATTTTGCCTTTTCCCGGGAAGTAGCCGCTTACTATATTGATCAACCGGTATGGGATACGGAGATCGCCCGTTTTGGTATAGATATCTGGATGACGACCCAGGCCGTTGTGCAGGGCTTTAAGATTTGTCAGGCCAACCTGGGGGTCAAGGTTCACGACGCCAAGGATCCGGCCGCACACCTGGGGCCTATGTTCCGCCAGGTGGTGTGGACTATCTTTTATCTCATGGAACAGAATGAATCTTATTGGAAAAAGACAAAAAAAAGTACGCTGGTGGAGACCTTCGGCGCCGAGAAATGTTCGGAACCGGAGCCTATTAAGGTCGATCTGGACGGACTCATTTATAATTTTCAGGTTGGCTTTAAACAATTCAAGTCGTTTTGGAAAGACATATTAGATTCCGATAGTTACAGTGATCTCAAAAAGGCCTCAAGGATGAGTGCGAAGGACTTCTCTTTACCGGTAGAGACCTGGGTGCGGATTCTATATGAATTGGCGGCCACCTTCCACTATTGGCCGATGAACCGAAACAAACTGGTGGATCTCATGACCCCTCTCTATTATGCGCGAGTCGCCTCCTTTGTCCGCGAAACGTGGGATATGGATTCTTCCAGGGCCGAAGATATGGTGGAGAAAAATGCCGAGGCTTTTGAAGAACAGAAGGATTATCTGCTCAAGATGTGGGACAAGAAAAGAAAGGTATATGAAAAACTGAGTGAAAGGGTTTAGCTATCCTATCAGCATAATATGGATGTCCATAACATTGGTTCCGGTGGGGCCGGTTATAAGCAGCCCCCCCGTCTTTTTAAAAAAATTATAGGAATCGTTGTGTGCAAGATAGCTTTCAGGTTTTAGGCCTTTTTTAAGCGCCTTTCCATAAGTACTGCCGCTTACTATGGCCCCGGCGGCATCCGTGGGGCCGTCTGTTCCGTCTGTCCCGCCGCTTAGAAAAGATATTCCGTTTACCCCTTGTATTTCAATAGCAACAGACAGGGCCAGTTCCGTATTTCTTCCTCCCAACCCCTTGCCTTTGACTGTTACGGTTGGCTCTCCCCCGGCGAGAATACAGATCGGCGTTGAAGATGGATATCCAGATTGGAGAATCTCTTTCGCTATGGCCGCATAAAACCCGGCCAGTTCTCCGGCCTCACCCTGGATTTGTGACGAGAGGATCAGGGTCTTAAGGCCCAGGGATTTGGCCTTGTTCTCTGCGGCCTTCAAGGCTGCCAAATTACTTCCAATAATAAGGTTGTAAACCTTGCGAAAGCAGGGTTGACCGGGTTTGGGCGTCTCTTGTACCTTCCCTTCCAGCCCGGCCCGGAGATGTTTGATAATACTTTCGGGCAACCTGGACTTAAGGTTATATTTTTCCAGTACATCCCAGGCCACTTGGAAGGTGGAAGAGTCAGGGACAAAAGGCCCCGAGCCGATAACATCCAGGTTGTCTCCCACGACGTCGGAGAGTATCAGGTTGATCACCGTGGAAGGGTGGGCCTGTTTGGCCAGACCCCCTCCCTTGGTCATGGAGATATGCTTGCGTACGGCGTTTATCTCTTTAATGGTGGCCCCCGACTTGAGAAGGAGGTTGGTCAGTCTCTTTTTCTCAGATAACGTGATGGGAGGTACGGGCAAGGGCAGCAGAGCGGAGCACCCTCCTGAGGTAAGAAATATTATAAGGTCATCGGTTTGAGACCCATTGAGAAGCGTTAAGATATCTTGTGCTGCATGGAGCCCGGCCTTATCCGGTACGGGATGTCCGGCTTCTACAATCGTTATGTACTTAAGGGGGCCGGAGTGGCCATACTTGGTAACAATGATGCCCTTACTAATTCTTTTTTGCAGTATTTCTTCACAAGCGGCGGCCATGGGCACAGAAGCCTTGCCGGCGCCAAGGACAAAGACCCGCCGGAACCGCCTCAGGTCATACTCACGGCCTTTTTGCAGTTCACCGCCGAGGATAAGCATATCGTTTTTGACCACAAGACGGTTATGCACGTCCTTATACGGATCTACAGCCGAAAGACCGGACCGGAAGATTTTTCTGGCGGTAAGGCGAAGGTCGTCCATAAGATTGCCTGTTTTGGAGAGGTATGATAAGCTTTATATTAATATGACGGCACGGATATATCAAATAGTTAGTTCGGGTTCAAGACCACACGAAAAGACAATCTCCGGGGACAATGGCAATCCTCTGGCTTAAATTTGTAATCGCTACACTGGCCATCCTTTATTCAGGCGCCAGACTTTCCGTTTATGGCGATATCATAGCCGAGAAGTCAGGCCTGGGAAGGACCTGGGTAGGAGTGGTTCTGATGGCCTCGGTGACTTCGCTGCCTGAACTGGCTACCGGGCTGAGCTCCGTAATCTACACCCATACCCCAGACATCGCTGCCGGAGACATTCTTGGTAGTTGCGCCCTTAACATGCTGATACTGGCAGCGCTGGATGCTGTTGTCGGGCGCATCCCCTTATCTTCGAGGGCCCACCAAGGGCAGACCTTGGCCGCAGGCTTCGGGATCCTTCTCCTTTCTTTGGTGGCCCTCAGTGCCTGCTTTAATAGTATGGCCGTAACCGTCGGCTGGATCAGTCTTTATAGTATTCTGTTTATTCTTATCTACCTGGTGGCTATGCGGCTTATCTTCTTTTATGAGAAGCAGCAGAGATTGGCTGCGAGAGAAAAGGTTATAGGATTGAAATATGGGGAGATCCAGAAGAGGACTGCTTACCTGGGGTATTCTATTCACGCTGTCCTGGTTATAATTGCAGGTACGTGTCTCCCCGGTATTGGCAAGGGTATTGCTGAGACTACGGGCCTCGGTCAGACCTTTGTAGGAAATATTTTCATTGCTGCGGCCACGTCGCTCCCGGAGGTAGTGGTCTCTGTCTCTGCGGTAAAGATGAACGCTATAGACTTGGCTATCGGAAATCTTTTTGGAAGCAATCTTTTTAATATAGCCATTCTGGCCTTAGACGACATATTTTTTGTAGAAGGCCCCCTTCTATCTTTTGTGCACCAGAATCACCTGATCTCGGCCCTTTCTGCTATAGCGATGACCGCTATTGCTATCATCGGTCTGACCTATCGGGCAGGCAGAAAAAGGCTGTTTTTGGCCTGGGACTCGGTTGGGATAGTGCTTGTTTATCTTGTTAACCTTATGTTACTCTATACAAAAAGGTAAGGACGGCGGCAGCTCTTACCGATAAGGAAGATAGGAAAGAAACGAACGTTTCAGACGCACTGAGGTGTAGGGAAGGTGGTTAATTTTTGACAGCACTCGAAGTGTCTTTGGGAGAGCAGGTGGAAAAACCCATACCACCCTTTGAGTTTAGACAGTGTGCGAGCATACTAAAATCCACAGGTGAAAAGGCAAAAAATCTCCGGGAACTTAGAGACATAATTGCTCATGTCAGTGATGAGGCCATATTTCATCACACCTACCAATATTTCTTGAAGGGTCATATCTATCAATATACCAACGATTTTGCCCAATGGGCCGGCGAAAGTCTGGAAGAAGAGGCGCTGGCCGAGCATCTATCGGTTCTGGACCCATACGAATTTAAGAGGATAGAGGATCTGCGCAGTGCGCTGGCGGCAGTAATCGATCATTATTTAATAGATTTTCCTGAGCCAAGGGAGGCTATGCCCGGAGATGAATTCCATTTTAATGAGACCAGAACCCTCATATTTCCGGTCGGGATAAGGGTAAAGAACCTTGCCGAATTCTTAATGGCTATAAAGTATGTGGATGCTGGTTCGATATATTATCATTTCTACGAGGCAAGGATGCGTCTGGGTAGCGGCATAGATGATTTTTCCGCGTGGATAGAGACCTCCCTGGAAAAGAAAGATCTGGCAGAAAAGATAAGGGCCATAGACCCTTTTATGCATAGCATAGAAGAGATCAGGAAACATATAACCGAAGTGGTTGAGAAAGAGGCCAGGCGCGACATGGAGGTTATGTAGGCGATGATCTCAGATTACTCAGGCATTGTGCCCAAAGGAGACTTGCAACTACTACAGAAGCTCGGCGAGAAATTAAGAAACAGGTCTTTTCTTCACATAAACTCTACTCGGGCCGGTGGTGGAGTGGCCGAGATACTCCAGAGAATGATCCCCCTGCTTCGGGGACTGGACATAGATGCAAGGTGGGAAGTCATTGAGGGAGACGACAGGTTTTTTGATATAACCAAAAGAATCCACAACACGCTTCAGGGGAATCTTGACCATATCAGCAAGGAAATGTGGGAATACCATTATGAGGTAAACAAAAAAAATGCGGAGAAGCTCAACCTGGATGCAGATGCGGTTTTAATCCACGACCCCCAGCCGGCGCCCCTTATCGAGTTCAGGAAAACCGGGAAATGGATATGGAGATGTCACATCGACGCCGCGAACCCTTTGAAAAAAGTGAGCGATTATCTGAGGCGTTATTGGGAGAAATATGATGCCGCCATTTTTTCTGTGGCCAGATTTGCCCGGTCCATACCTATAGACGAATTTATCATCGCTCCGTCTATCGATCCCCTGAGCGAAAAGAACCGGGAGCTTACCGAACAGGAAACAAGCGAGGTTTCGGAAAGACTTCAGATACCAAGAGACAGGCCCATAATCTTACAGGTCTCAAGATTTGACCGTTTTAAGGATCCAACAGGGGTAATAAGGGCTTATAAGATCGTCAAGAAATATAATGACTGTATTCTTGTTCTGGCAGGGAGCCCGGCAGCCGACGATCCGGAAGGGGAGGAGGTTTTAAAAGAGGTAAGGGGATATGCGGCCGATGATCCAGACATATTTATTCTCTTGTTGCCGGCATTCAGCGACAGGGACATAAATGCCCTGCAGAGGATGGCGGATGTTATTCTGCAAAAGTCCACGCGAGAAGGTTTTGGCCTTACCGTTTCCGAGGCCATGTGGAAAGGAAAGCCGGTCATAGGAGGGGCCGTAGGCGGTATCCCCCTGCAAATAGTCCACGGCGTCACCGGCTTTCTTGTACATTCTGTGGAAGGCGCCGCCTTCAGGATAAGGCAGTTTTTGAATAATCCGGAAATGGCGGCGCGGATGGGTGAAAAAGGCAGGGAATATGTGCGGATTAATTTCCTTATAACCAGGCAGATAAGAGACTATCTTTCGGTCTGGTATGCGTTAGAGAACAAGGGTAAGAACGTTTTGGAGCTGTGAGCTGAGAGTGTCTTTTCAAGACCCCTTCAGACGTTGCAGGTCAGAGACCTTCTGATTATACAATTCGATTACGTCCCGGCGGGATAACATGCCGCTTAGTTCTCCGGGGTTGTCTTCCCTTACCACGGGCAGCATGTCAATATTTTTGGCTGTGAATTTTTTCAGGACAGTGTGCAGATCTTCGGCGAGATGCGTGGTTATGACTTCTGACCAGGCGATGTCTTTCATGATGACCAGGTCATCGAGGTCATGCTCGAAGAGATGGTGCCTGATATCATTAATGGAGAAGATGCCGGTTAACTTATTCCGACTGTTTATTACCGGAAAGTAGTGTTGCTCCGCATGAGAGAAGGTATATAAGAAATCTTTGAACTTAACATTTTCTTGTACGGTAATTATGTTTCTTATCTTGTTTTCCAGACTGCGGACGGTTAGTCCTTCTAAAAGATCCGTTAGGAAGTCTCCGGCATGGGCGGGTGAATCAATGCGTGAAGAAACCTGTTTATGATAAATGGTCCATTTCCGCGAAAAGATAAAGGCCAGGGTACAGACCAGGAGGGCCGGAAGAAGCAGATGATAAGAACCGGTCATCTCACTTACCATGATGATGGTAGAAAACGGGGCCTTGGAGGCCGCGGAAAAGAAACCAGCCATACCCACGATAGCAAACGCCGCTGGTTGCTGCACTATATCGGGCATCAAGTAATGAAAAACCTGCCCCACGGCTGCACCTAAAGAAGCTCCTATAACCATGGCCGGACCAAAGACCCCTCCACTTCCACCGGAACCGATAGAGAGGGAAGTGGTCAATATCTTGCCCAGTCCCACCGCAACTAAAACGGGGATGGCCACCAAATTGTTCAAGGTCATCTGTATAAAGCCATACCCGAAGGCCAGTGTCTGGGGTAAAAAGAATCCGATGCACCCGGTAAGAAAGCCGCCCATGGCCGGTTTGATATAATTAGGGAGGTTTATTTTTTTGAAAATATCATGGACGCCGTAGAAAATTTTGACATAAAGAAAGGCGGCGCCGGCCAGTATTAGGGCAAGAACCGAATATGGAAAGAGCTGGCGTGGATCATTAAAGACAAAATCGTGGGTGGTGAAGAGCGACCCCCAGCCAAAAACCAGGCAGAAGACACAATAGGCCACCACGGAAGAAATGCCGGCCGGGATAAGGACTTCAGATTCAAACTCGGCTTCCTTGTATAAAACCTCAGCCGCAAATAATGCACCAGCCAACGGCGCCCGGAATATGCTTCCTACGCCGGCCGCCATACCTGCGGCCAGCATGATCCGGCGCTCCCGGTCCGATAGCTTCAAACGGGTAGCCAGAAATGAGCCAAAGCCGGCTCCAATCTGGGCAATGGGGCCCTCCCGTCCTCCTGAGCCTCCCGTACCTAAAGTTATAAAAGAGGCCAGGGTCTTAATAACGGGGACTCTGGATCTTATGAACCCTCCCTTTTTGTGATACGCTTCAATGGCGGCGTCGGTGCCGTGGCCTTCTGCCTCCGGGGCAAAAGTATAAACCAGCCAGCCGCTGACAAGCCCACCCAGGGCCGGCACCAGCAACAGCGCCCACCGCCGGAAAGGAGTCGAGAATTCCTTGAATAAAGGGGCTTCACCAGCGGGATGGGGCGGGCGGTAACCAGCTAAGAAATCCAGAAAATAATGCAGCCCAACCTGGCATAAGAAATAGAATATGATAGCACCGCAACCGGCGATAACACCGATCAGGACATAATTTAAAAACCATTTGCCCAGGGCAAAGAATTGCGCTTTATCGATTTTCAAGTTTAGCCTGGTGTTATTCAATGTGTATTTAAGATTATCTCATATTGGTTATAGAAATCCAGGCTGCAAATGTCAATAGCTACAGCATGAAAAGGAATAGGCTCGGGGCAGGCGGCTCAAAAGAATTTATCGTGTAGAGAAAAGCGGTGCAGTAGTAGCCGGGTAGGGCTTGTATCTTTGGCCGGTCCTGTGTTACCTTATAACAGGATCACCAAGACGTCCTTTTAAGCTCTCAGATTTTCCCTAAAAAGTGTGTCCCGGAGGTGCGAATTTGACAATTAAAGGCATGACCATTCCGATTTTAGTAAGCCTTTTTTCTGTAACAGTCCTATTTTTTGTAAGGAGCATGGCCTTTAGAGTTCTTCACCGCTGGGCGGAAAGGAGCCATACCAAAATTGATGACCTTATAGTACACTCTCTCCGGACCCCATCTGTTTATTGGTGCATTGCCATCGGACTATACCTTGGTTTTGGTATATCCGAACTTCCAGCCAAATACGTATCTTATATAAGCAAGGCCATTCACGTCATTTTAATCCTTTCGGCCACCATAGCCGCCGCTAACCTGGCCGGACAGGCATTTAGAAATTATATTGAGAAGTCGGCTATTCCCATACCCACCACCGGTCTCGTCCATGGTATCTTAAAGGGTACTATTTTGATCGTAGGTTTTTTGATAATACTTACCACTCTCGGTATATCAATAGCGCCTCTTCTCACCGCC
The DNA here is from genome assembly GCA_028715605.1 of Desulfovibrionales bacterium. NCBI lineage: Bacteria > Pseudomonadati > Thermodesulfobacteriota > Desulfovibrionia > Desulfovibrionales > Desulfovibrionales bacterium. The sequence continues at coordinate 160,587 of JAQURM010000001.1, read as the reverse complement.
TTGGGTGTGGGCGGGTTGGCCGTGGCCCTGGCTTTGCAGGATACCCTCTCCAACCTCTTTGCCGGCGTGCATATACTCCTGGAGAAATCCGTAAGGATCGGAGATTTCGTAAGGCTTGAGAACGGTCAGGAGGGCTATGTCGAGGATATTACCTGGAGGACTACCCGGATCAGGATGTTGCCTAACAATATGGTGGTAATTCCAAACAGCAAACTGTCCCAGAGCATAGTGACTAACTATTACCTGCCGGAGAAAAGGATGTCTCTGCTGATCCCGGTCTCCGTAAGTTATAGCTCCGATCCCGAAAAGGTGGAGAGCGTCCTTATCGAAGAGGCAAAAAAGGCTGTCGGCGAGATACCCGGTCTGCTGGCCGACCCGGAGCCTTTTGTCAGATTCATCCCCGGATTTGGGGACAGCTCACTCGATTTTACCCTGATATGCCAGGTGCAAGAGTTTGTTGACCAGTATCTCGCCCAGCACGAACTTAGAAAGAGGATATTCAAGAGGTTTAAAGAAGAGGGGATCGAGATTCCGTTTCCGCACCGGACGGTTTATCTTAAGGAAGAAAAAGGACCGGATAAATAAAAAAGACGTGTTTTCGGGAGAGCAGATGGAATAGGAATAGATGATTTTCTGCCCCGGACGAACTTGTTTAAGACCAGGCAGATAGTGCAATTATCTTTCTGGTTGGTACGCACTGGAGAATAAAGGGAGAGATATCTTAGGATTGTGAATTCAGACAGGCTACAATTGCTTCTCGAAGAGAATTTTTCCGGCAAGAACCTGGTGGTCGTCTCTAACCGGGAGCCTTACATCCATAAGAAGGTAGGGGCACAGATTAAAGTGGACAGGCCGGCCGGCGGCCTTACCTCCGCTCTGGACGACGTCTTAAGGGCCGCCAAGGGAATATGGGTGGCCTGGGGAAGCGGAAGCAGGGATAAAGATGTCGTGGATAATAAGAGTTGCATCCCCGTCCCACCCGGAAACCCTTCATATACCTTAAAGCGGGTCTGGCTAAGTTCAGGCATAACTGAAAATTATTATCATGGGTACGCCAATCAGGTACTTTGGCCCCTCTGCCATATAACCTTGGATAGGGTCTATTTCAGGAAAAGATTCTGGGAAGATTATAAAAAGGCTAACCGGATCTTTGCCCGGGCTGTTCTTGAGGAAAGCGGTGGCGATTCCGTCGTCTGGGTACACGACTATCACCTCTGCCTTCTGCCCGGTTTCCTGAGGAATTGCAAGCCTGACCTGACCATTGCACATTTCTGGCATATCCCCTGGCCTGACTGGGGCGTCTTCAGAGTTTGTCCGCAGGCAAAGGAGATACTGGAAGGTCTTTTAGGCAATGACCTTATCGGCTTCCAGATCCCTCTTTTTGCGAAGAACTTTATGGACTGCGTGAAGGAATGCCTGGATGCCGGGCTGGATTACCGGAATGCAGTGGTCACTTATAAAGGACATGCCACAAGGCTAAAGGCCTTTCCCATAAGCATTGATTATCAGAAGTTCCACTCTATGGCCATGTCCCGACGGGCTGTTAACGCCATCAAAAGAATAAAAGAAAAACATAGGCTTGATCAAGGTTACATCGGTATCGGTGTGGACCGGCTGGAATATACCAAGGCCCTTATCAAGAGGCTTCAGGCTATTGACCTGTTCTTCGAACGATATACAAAGTACAGGGGAAGGTTTACCTTTATCCAGATCGCCGTCCCGACGCGGACGAAGGAGCCATACCTGAGTTACCAGAAGGCCGTCGGGGAGCTTATCGCCAGGATAAACGGGAAGCACTCAACGGCGGATTGGAAGCCTGTAGTTTACATCGACAGGAAGGTGGAGCACCAGGAACTGGTGGCCTATTACCGGATGGCGGACGTAGCTATAATAAGCTCTGTTTATGACGGCATGAACCTGGTGGCCAAGGAATATGTAGCCTCCCAGGCCGATGGACATGGTGTGTTAATCTTGAGTGAGCTGGCCGGCGCTGCCGAGGAGCTGGAAGGGGCCCTGCTGGTAAATCCATACGATGTGGAGGGCTTTTCTGATTTGATATACAAGGCCTTGAAGATGCCGCACACCGAAAAGGCCGGCCGTATGGCCGTTCTCAGGCAGCAGGTAGGAGCAAATGATATTTATAAATGGATCGCCGATGTTCTCCATGAGATTGTCAATATCTGTTGGATGAAATCTGCGACAGGCCGTTATCTGTTTGATAATCTCGACAGGATACCGGTAAAGAATACATTTTTGTTTCTCGACTATGATGGTACGCTGAGTCCTATTGTTGAATCGCCGGATAAGGCGTTCATCCCGGACGAGATTCGCGATATCCTGCTCAGATTAAAGAAACAGATGCCTATAGCCATAATAAGCGGACGGGCCCTTGAGGATATAAAGGAAAGGGTTGGGATAGAAGATATTATCTATGCGGGGAATCATGGCGCTGAGATCTGGAACGGCAGGCGGCAGGCGGTCTGCGGTCAATCGGCAGGTGACAGAGACAGGCTGGAAGGGCTTTTGCGCAGATTGAGGGAAGATTTGATGCCGATCCGGGGCGTCATGGTTGAAGATAAAGGCATTACGGCCAGCATCCACTTCAGGAAGGTCAGCCTCAAAGATATAGGGGCGTTTTTAAATGCCTTCCGGGAGACGGTAAGGGGATATGAAGATACCTTCAGGATCACCGCGGGTAAAAAGGTCTTCGAGATCAGACCGCTGACGGCCTGGAACAAGGGAAAGGCAGTCTTATGGATAATGGAAAAGGTCGGGAAAGGAAAAATGCCGATCTACGTGGGTGATGACACCACGGACGAGGACGCCTTTAGGGCCATAAAGGGACGAGGCGTATCCATCTGCATTGGAGGAAACCCGGAGGCAGATTACTATTTAAAGAGGCAGGAAGAGGTAAGGGTGTTCTTTGAACAACTTATAGGGTTATCAAAAGTCTCATGGTTTGCTAATCTATAGCACCCTGATAGTCAAATATCTCTAGCTTTTATTTCAGATTGTTAGCAAGCTTGAGCATTGCTTACAACATACGAAGGATTTATTGATACCTGTAATATTAATGTCCTATCTTCATGTATTATTGTCATTCCGGGCTTGACCCGGAATCCAGTCTTTTTTCTCTGGATTCCCGCTTTCGCGGGATTTCAGAATTTACACAAAAGATTTTACACGACCAACCATTTTCTTAATACAAACCCAATTTTGATGAATTGTAAGAAGAACATCCTTGTTTAGACCATAACTCCTTATCATATCTTTCAATTGTCTATCCCTCATTTCACCGGGCCAATACAAAAGGCCATCCAATCTATACTCAGACAGATAGAAGCAAATGATAATATCTCTAAAAAAGTTACGCTCATCGAGTGATGCTTTAGTAAAGCTGTTGATTGTATAGTCATGATGTGTATCCACACGACACAGCCAAGCGTCGACCGTATCATTTTTAATATGTTGATATAATCCATGCAATAATGCTAATTGGTTTGATGGGAGCTTCTGAATGGCTGATATGATTTCATCATCACTCATAGAAGGGTCTTTCCAAATTTTATCAATCAATTTTTGTATATTCATTGTAATTACTCCTTCACCTGTTAGATGACCGAACTTCCTTTTGCCAACAGTCATTTCTTTTAGTTGCCCTCCAAAGCCCCAACCTATTAATATCCAGCAATGATAGAGAATATCTACAATCAGATTTCAGCCATTTAAAAGAAGGACAAGGAATTATTTTTGAATTAGGAAGAATATGAACAAACTCAATACCAGCCGAGCATTTATCTTTAATCTCTTTATGAGGTCGGCATTTAATAATTGCAGGATACCCAGCATAAGAAATATTTATCTCGTTAAATTGTTGCATCATATTCTTGGAAAAATTCTTTAGGTCAACAAGCCCATTATCGACTTCGAGTTTTTTTCGATTTAAATACCCGATCCCTTGTGGCACAAAACGCAAAAGGCGATAATTAGAAATATTAAAGCGTTTATAAAGAGAAGCTACAGTTTCTCCAAGGTGATCAATATTTAATTTTGTCACAACAATATGAATGCAAATTCTAAGTCCCACTTTTTGCAAATTCTCAAGAGAAAACATGACTCTTTTATAAGCGTTATCTAACTTCATTATTTGGTTATGAATAGCGGAAAGATGACTGTAAACAGAAATACTAATTTGTTCAAAACCTAATGACTTAAGAAGAGCAGTATCTTGCAAGGTTAAAAAATCATGGCCTTTAAGTCCGAGGCAGCCGGAAGTATATATAATTTTTTTTATCCCTTCAGGAACTAAATTAGCCATTTTAATAAAATCAGGATGGCAGAAAGCCTCCCCGCCTCCGAATTCTACGATTCTCAGGCTATGATGCTCTATGAAATACTTAAGCATCAAGCTATAATTTTCAAAGGACAACTGTTCGTGCAAACAAGACGGCTCGTTCGAACAATGGATACATCGAAATGGACACTTATATGTGAGATCAATAGAAATTTCTTTTATCATTACAAGGTCACAGCTCAAACATTTTAAATCTTCTTTTATTTTTTTCTAATTTTCTTAGAAATTCTTGTTCAATGTCAATATCATTTTGGTATGCCATCTTTAATAAGTAAATAAATACGTCTACAATCTCTTCAGCAATATCATCCTTATGCTCAGAATAAGTTAAATCTCCGCGCCGTATTTTTTTTATAATATTAGCTAATTCTCCGACCTCGCCAATAAGGCCAATAATCAGATACTCTAATATATGAATATTTTCAGAATTGATCTTTTGGTGCCACGAAAAGGCACCTTTATGTTTTTCATCAAATAGTTTTTGAAGCTTCATGATCTCTGCTAATGTCATGATCGTCCTCTTATTGTCTCGTGCAAGATTTTTATGGTATCGCTCAAAATGGTTTGTATCTTCTGATTCAGACTTAAAACTTCATGTGAGTGGGAGGAGGATCTTCTAATTCGCTGGAGTCGCTTCATGTTTAAGAGGCAAGCCCCTATATTACTAATTATCCTCCTGTCATAATTGTCGGAACATAGGCGTAAAGCATTCTGCAGCTCTGTAATGCCATTGGTATTTACATACGACTCATCCCTAAGCTTGGACTGAAGCAGGCTGGAGATAGTAACGTAATCCTGTTTAGCCACAGCGATAGCAATAGCACCTTTATTCTTATCTAAGTCGATCTCTGATACCTCTAGACAATAAAAATCCTTATTTGAATATGCGCTAAAGGCATGAATTGTTATCATTACTTGCTCAATTGATGGAATTTTCTCTTTTATTTCCCTTAGAATTAAGCAAATTTCGGCAATATTTGATGGTAAAAATTTGGAGACTTCTAAGGCCCTGAAATATGCTGTGCATACTATGCATTGATGAGATTTAAAACTAAACTGAAAAATCATAAATGAAGGTATAGGACGATCCCCGCTATGCAATATATCCTTACAATTAATCAAACTGATTACAGCTCTGTTTGAGTCTGGTTTTCGCTTTAGTTCGTCAATAACATACTCAATGGCATCGCCATATTTATGTATATATTCACCGTGATTAATTATCAATGATTCAGGTCGTTCTCGTGCCTGCCATTGAACGGCTTTTTCAGTGTGGACCCGAACAAATGTTGAATCAATTTCTGCAATAGGAAATTCCCCCTGAAGAATGAGGTTAAAAACTCGACCGTTACTACAAGATTCTTCAGCGCTCTTTATAAAGTCTGAGAGCATATTCATTTCTTTTCCTCTAGCAACTTATGAACTATGCGTACTATTTTGCTGTGGATATCTTTGATGGATTTAGCCCCATCTATTTTATACAATACATCCTTGTAATGGCTTATTGCCTCTTGATAGTTACGCTCAACCATTGATAACTTTTCTTTATTCTCATATTTTTCAAGATGATCTCTTTTTTTAAGTCTCTCAATGGCAACGTCAACTGGACATTCTAAGTAGAAGATTATGTTTGGATTTGGAAAATTCTTATTCAATGAATACACAAACCGATAATCAGCATTATCGGATACATGATAAGCTAAAGAGGATAAATAGTATCTGGTAGAGATTACAGCATATTGTTCGTTTAGCCGTTTTGCAATCCCATTGACAGCGTTGTATAAGTGATCATGCCGATCAGCTGCAAAAAGATAAGCCAATAATCGATCATCCATTTTGTTATCCATGCAGGTGACCAGCCTTCCCTGCATAATAGATTTAATTACTTGGCCTACAGGCCCAAATGTCGGTTCAGCTGTGAGAACAGCTTTTTTACCAACTAATGAATTTGAAAGTAAATATTCATATAGTAATCTGGCTTGCGTGGAAGAACCAGAACCATCAATACCTTCGAAAACAATAAAAAAACCTTTATCGCAATATGCCATATTCGTACCTTTCAACGTAAAAATCATCTACATTTTTCTTATCATGACTATCAATTAAGTATCTGAATATTTTTTGATAAATCTTACTATTATTTCTGTCGATAATTAGACTTTGGAACTGATTTGTATAACCACTTTGTCGAGAAGTCTGAAACAATGAACCGCTCCCCGATATCAATAACGAGGAATTTCCAACCGTTAAATGCAAGTTCATATGTCTGTGACCATGCAATATTAATTTGATATCGGTAGAGGTGCAAAGATTTAAAAGACTATAAGCATTCTTTAAACACGAAAAGTCATCAGTCGGCAACAAGTGATGGTGCAAACATAATATTTTATCACAGCAGCTGTCAATTCCTTCCATAACTTCTTGCAATCTATTAAGTTCTATGAGGCCATAAGTGTGATCTAAATGATAGGTACTATTTACAACCAGGAAACATAACTCATTAATAAAATAAGGCGAAATTGAGTGCTTTGACAGCATGAGTGCGTCATTGCGTGTTAAACTGAAAACGAATTTATTGTAATCGTCAAAACTCTGTTTACTGACTACAAAATCGTGATTACCAGGACAAATTATTATATGCTCCTTTTTAATTTTTATTTCGGAACATAATTTTTTCAGAAAAAACTCTGCTAGTGTGTAAGCCCTAACATCTCCCTTAAGGACAATGTCTCCTGTGATACATAAATAAAGACAATCGATAGAGGTATCAGAAACAGCTTTCTTGATAGCGGAAATTACTCTATCCTCATCCATAGCAAGAGGGATGCCCGTACAAAAATGTAGATCCGATAAATGGATGATATGCATTATTATTTTTCGTTATCTATTACAAATTAGGTTAGTCAGGACATTTTAGAAACGCATAACGAATAAGAGTTCTTACAGCGCTAAGCCGACCGTAAAAAGTCCTGTTGAACTGAACCGCTAGCCATTATTTGGAAATTTATCGGCTCAGTATAGTTGTGATGTTTGATTTTATATCAGGAATTGATCGATATTCCAAGATGAAACAGTATAGGTAGGGAAGATTTCGAAACGGGTTGGCCCCCAAAAATGTCGGAATGGGCATCGTTATTAGCAGGAAGCCGGGTCTGGTTCGGTACGCAGCGCAGACCGGCGCGCCCTCTGTGCCAATGTAATCGTCATCTCTGGCAAAGAAACTGATCGAACAGTCCTGCGAGAAACAGGGAATTCAATCAAGTCAACTGAGCATCCATTCTGATCGGGGACCCAGTATGACCTCAAAAACGGTTGCTTTCCTGCTTGCTGATCTGGGGATTACCAAAAGCCTTTCCCGGCCTTATGTGAGCAATGACAACCCCTATTCGGAAGCCCAGTTCAAGACCCTGAAATACCGGCCGGAGTTCCCGGAGCGCTTCGGGTATGCCGAGGACAGCAGGTCCTTCTGCCAGGGATTTTTCGGTTGGTACAATACCGGGCATTACCATTCCGGGATCGGATTCCTCACCCCGGAAAATGTCCATTACGGACAGACTGAACAAATTATCAGGGAGCGTCAAGTAGTTCTAAATGATGCTTTTGCAAAACATCCGGAGCGATTCAAGGGGAAGATGCCAAAACCGATGGCCTTGCCCGAGGCGGTCTGGATCAATAAACCGGCGTCAGAAAATAGTGATCCATTGCGACACTAAATTCTTTATGGAGGTGTCTCATTTTCATTGACAAGTTCCGCGGTGCACCTAGTGTAGTGTCTCAATAACGGCTTTACAATGATTAACCTTCTCCAGGATCTCTTCAACTTTCTTGGTCCATACAAAAGGTTTGGGGTTTTGATTGTTTAATCGAATGAACTCTTTGATAGCAGCAACCAACTCTGGAACACTCTTGAAGACGCCTCGGCGGATCCTTTTGCGCGTGATTTCACCAAACCATCGTTCTATGAGGTTCAGCCAAGAAGAACTGGTCGGTGTGAAATGCAAGTGGAATCGCGGATGATGTTGGAGCCATGTTTTCACATTAGGATGATTGTGAGTGCCATAATTGTCCAGGATCAAGTGGAGATCCAGTTTCCGAGGAGTTTCACGATCAATCTTGCGCAAGAACTTTAGAAACTCCTCGTTGCGATGAAGCGGATAACAGGTGCCAATAACGGTGCCTTCAAGGACATTGAGTGCTGCAAAAAGGCAGGTGGTCCCGTTACGTTTATAATCGTGCGTCATTGTCCCACATCGTCCCTTTTTCATCGGCAACCCGGGTTGGGTTCGGTCCAGCGCTTGGATTCGCGACTTTTCGTCGACACACAGTACGAGGGCCTTATCCGGAGGATTCAAATAGACACCGACAACGTCCGTCAGCTTTTCAACAAATCGTTTGTCCTTGGACAACTTGAACCCCTTGGTTCGATGGGGCTGCAACCCATGGGCATTCCAAATTCGTGCGACGCTGGAGTGGCTCACGCCCATTTTTTCGGCCATCATTCGGGTACTCCAGTGAGTCGCGCCGGGAGGAGCCGTCTGGAGAGTCGTCTCCACAATCGCTTTAACTTTCTGGGGGGCCAAACATTGAGCGCTCGGACCATGGGGTGCATCTTCAGACAATCCCAAAACCCCCTGTTTGAGGAATCGCTCTCGCCAAAGCAGAACCGTTGGACGAGACGTGCCCAACTCTTTGGCAATGGCGTTATTGGATCGTCCGTCGGCTGCACGCAGACATATCTTGGATCGCAAAACCATTCTCTGCGGCGTCGTTCCAGCTCGGATCCACCCCTCAAGCGTTCTTCTCTGTTCCATTGTCATCGGCAAAGCATCGGTTGGTTTCCACATGACACCAACTATAACACAATAAATAGAAATTGTAAATATATTACTGAGACACTACACTAGTAGTCCACAAGTCCATCATATAGACGAGAACCCCGACAACAATGACATTCTGAACCTGCTACCACTTTGCCCCAACTGCCACCTAACCGACTTACACAGCCCGACAAGCAAGATGGACAGCAAGAAGCTGCAACTTTTTAGGCAATATAAGGACCCCTCGATCCTTTCTTCCCAGTTCCATCCACTATTTTGCCGAATGCAGTTCCTGGATTCTATCGAAGATGACGCTTCCGTGGATACACTACGTCATGATGCGAGCGAACTAGTCAGTTTTGTTGCGGAACTGAACATGGGCAGATTCTATGCAGGACAAATCGGCATGCTGACCAGGTGCCCCCACTGGACAGCTATAACAAAAGAAGATGGATCGCTCACGCTGGAATCCCGTGCCGAACTAGAATCAAGGGATTTGGCTTACCGAAAACAATTAAGACAAAATAGGGATAAGGTGTACTCCCTGCTCGTGGAGTTGCTCCGTTATCAACCTTGGCTTCAAGAAAAGCGTTAACAAGGCTGTACGCAGGTTGGAGTCGACCGGCGAGACAGCAGGGTTCAAAAGAGCAGCTCCCGAGGCGTAGCGACTCAGGCCGAACGTTGAGTCTGTAGGAAAAGTCTCTTTTCGCAAATTTGCTATTAATAAAATCAAATGGTTACGAGTCGGAACATAGTGGGAATCGGGCTTTTTCTACAGACTCGTTATCTCTCATAACTGTGGAAGTTGGGTTAAGCGCATCCCGCCCGCCAGGAGAACTTACTGACTTCTGGGGTACTTTTCAAGCTTGGGAATCATCCAGAGGATAAGGTCATAGACCTTGGTTATGGCATCAACTTGTTACGGCACTACTCAATAATTGTCGACCGCCTCCGGCGGTAAAGGGTAAAAGGGTTAAAGTGCAAAGAGTAATTATTCTAAATCCCTGGCGCACCGGAAACCGGTGCCGAGGCCCCTGTCGCCCGGGAAGTACCTGCCACGGAGAGCACACCGTGCGTCGACCCCATAGCGGGTCCATGAACCGCCCCGCAGCACTTTCGCGTCTTGCCCTTCATCGTACCAGCTATCAGTCCATTCCCATACATTGCCTGCCATATCACGACAACCGTAAGGACTGGCGCTGTCCGGATATTTGCCAACGGGTGTGGTCCCGCCAATTTCCGATTCATAGGTATTGCACTTCGCCTTATTAAATTCGTTCCCCCAGGGATAGACCCGCCCGTCTATGCCCCTGGCGGCCTTCTCCCATTCCTCTTCAGTGGGCAGTCTATGGTTCTTTCCCTCCTTTTGAGACCGCCACCTGCAAAAATCCAGCGCATCCTGATAGCTGACGAGCACTACCGGGTGATCACCCTTTCCTTCAGGATAGGACCTCTTTTCCTTGTCCCATTTATACTTTTGGGCCCAATCCTCTTCTATGTATGGAACTTCATGTTCTTTCTCGTCATCAAGAAATGCTTTGTATTGCTTATTGGTAACAGGGAATACGTCAATAACGTACTCATACTCTATGTTCTTTCCGAGTTTTTCATCGCCATAGAAAAAGCTGCCTTTCGGAATCCAAACCATGTCGCCCGGTTCAAACCTCTGGCTGTACCCGGCAGATGCCTCTTCTTTGGCGGTAACACGCGTTGCTTCCGTAAGGTGGACAAATCTCGCCATCAGCCATGCATCCGCCGGGAAGGGTTCCCCTTTTAAAAGGACTCTCTTCAGCTGGTCATCTATTGCTTCAACAGGTTTCTTCTTTTCTCCGCTCTCTTCGAGACCTGCAGCCTTCTCTGCCTCCCCTCTGGCCGCCTTCTGCAACTCGACCAATCTCTCCGGATTCCCTTTGATATCCGAATGAACCTTTGGGAAACGAAAGGCGATGATCGTCCATTTTGTATAAAAAAGCGGGATGAAGTATTTCCAGAGGAGTTCCTTGTGGTCGTCGCTCTCCTTCGGATCCACTCTGTCCTCAAGAATGCTCGCCTTAACCGTCTCCGCCAGCCTTACCGTAAATGCGAGGAGGTTGATGAATCGCTTCAGGGACCTCGGGTTATCTCCCACGCCGATTTCGATGATATCCGCGTGCTCCCTGAAACCCCCGGCATCACCTATTAACGATTCAATGAACATCCTCTTCCTTCCGGGCTCGATCGGTGGAAGTTCAAGGGGAAGCTGTATCATCTTGTCCAGGTAGTCTTCCGATGATATGCCAGCGCCCCCGGGTTCCTTCTCCTTAGATTCAAGGAACCGGTACCGGTAAGAAATTCCCTTTTTAACGATATCTTTCGCCACGCCTACAATGAAAATACAGCCCTCGATATCAAGAAACAGTTTCATCGCCTCAAAGAGTTCAACCGCCTTTTCCGGAAGGCACCGGTCGAGATCATCGACGAAAACCGCCAACCGAAAACTCTTTTCATCAATGGCGCTCTTTAATTCGGTCAAGGAATCGTAGTAGATGGACGACAGCTTATCTGATATCTTTCTTGCTTTTTCCAGTCTCCTTTTGGCGAGATCCTCTTCCCGGTCCGCCATTTTGGCAATATCGAATTCGATGCCAAAGCCGCCCAACTTGCACTCCGGTTTTATGCCATAGGCAATGGCTGCCGACACCTCGCCCACCTTTGTGGCGGCACGTTTCAAACCTTCGGCAAGCCTTGTCTTCGTTCCCTTTTGACTTTTAATGTATTTCTCTATCTCGTGTTGGATGGTTTTTAAAAATGGAATGATCAAATGTTCTTCTTTCTCATATCTCCAAGGGTTGAACCATACGGGGATGACACGGGGGCTGCCTTCGCCCTCCTTAAGCCTATTCTCAAGAAGGTGCATGAAACTCGTCTTTCCGCTTCCCCAGTTTCCGAATATACCTATACAGAAGGGCGTCTTGAAGTCCGTGTCTTCAATCATGCCGCTAAGAGTGTCGACGTACTTGTCAAATCCCAATAGATCCTTTTCGCAGTAGATATCCGATCTGATGTTGAGTTGCTTAACCATGATGCCCCCTCGGGTCAGTTTGTCGTGTTCTCCTTATCCCAGCCGTGCCTGCCGCCTGAAACGTGAAGCCTCTTTGCCACTATTTTATAGACCCGGCCTGTCATTTCTGAATTCTCCGCCCGAACGTTCGCTTGAAAGCTACCAGCCCGGGCCGAGAGGGTTGATGTTTCGGTTGGCTTTTGGCAAGCCAACGCAGGAGCGAGGCCTGGACTTATATGATACACCCCTCCGTCTTCCGTGAAAGACGGAGCTCCGGCATCATTAGATTTATACAAGTCCTGGCGCAACGAAACCCGATGTTGTTGTTCCTATTCTCTGGGTTGTTCCTGTTGCGATTAGCGCACCGGGCATTGTTCCTATTGTTGTTCCACGAACCGCCCCGCAGCACCTTTGGCCTCACCCCTCTGAAAAACCACGCCCCCCAACACCCGAGACCTTAACAGATAGGTGTCGGCATGGCTTGCGTGGCCTATCCAGCTTCGTATGCTCTGATTTATCCTTTCAAGAGTGACATCCCCGTCCCTGTATTGGCCGGACAGCCTCTTCAGCCTTCTCTTCGTTCTTAGGACATTATTTTTCTTCAACAGCCTGTGAGTGGGAAAGATTCTGTATCCAAGAAAACTGACCCCATCACGGGTCTGGTAGACTCGACATTTTCTTTCGTGGAGCCTTAGCCTCAATGATTCAAGATGTCTCTCCATGCGCGCCCTGACCTCATGGAGGAACCCTTTCACGTTCTCGAACACCACAAAATCATCGACATAGCGAATGTAGTACTTACATCTCAGCTCTTCCTTCACAAAGTGGTCAAAGTCATTGAGGTAGACATTGGCAAAAAACTGACTGGTAAGGTTCCCTATGGGGATACCTTTTCGCCTGGCACCGGGAGTGAAAAGGTCATCACCCGGGAAATAAAACATGTGGCCTTTGTCAGATCGCGAACCGATTATTTCTCTTATCAGCCACAGCGTCTTTCCGCATCTTATCTTCCGCGAAATCTTTTCAAACAGTATGTCGTGATCAACACTCTGGAAGTATTTCTGAATGTCGCACTTAAGGACGTACTTGTTCTTCCGCGCGAACTCGGTATATCTGTCCACAGCCGCATGAGTACCCTTTGCCACCCTGCAAGCGTAAGAGTCGAAAATGAACGCCTTATCGAACAGCGGTTCTATGACGTTGCAGAGCGCATGATGCACGACCCGGTCGCGGTAAGGCGCAGCGCTGATAACCCGCTGTTTTGGATCGTGTACGATGAAATCGTGGTACGGACTGTGCCTGTATGTCATCTCCGCCAGTTCTTTCTGAAGCCGGACGAGTTCTTTTTCCAGTTCGAGATTGAAAAGGGCGGTGGACTCTTTGAAGCGTTTCCCCTTCTGGGCCTTTTGCGCCGCAAGCAGGAGATTCTCAAAGGAAACGACTCTGTCGAACAGGCTATTGTAGGTTTTCACGTCGTGTGTATTTCAGCCAGCCGCCGATGGAAGTCCCTATCTCATTAATGGAGCGGGAGGAAAACTCATATTCTTTGACGTTGAGGAGCTTGAGGTCTTTAGACAGCCGCACCAGATACCTCAGCTTCTCAAGCTCCAAGTTCGCTGACCGTAGTAATTCCCCTTTCTTCTTGGAGTATGCCGCATCGATTAGGAGTTCGAGGGTGTCGAGCATCAGGTTCTCTATCCTATCCGCCAGGAGAAACTTCTGGCTCCTGGGATATTTTTCAAGCTTGGGAATCATCCAGAGGATGAAGTCATAGAGCTTGGTTATGGCGTCAACTTCCTGCGGCATGGCTAAAAAATATCGACCGCCTCCGGCGGTAAAGGGTAAAAGAGAAAAAGGGCAAAGGGTTATTTATAAGGTCCTGGCGCAACGAAACCCGATGATGCCGTCCCCATACACTGGGAGGCCCCGTCGCGATAAGCGCACCGGGCATCGCCCCAATTGATGAGCCACGAACCGCCCCGCAGCACCTTTAAGTCATTTTCTTCATCGTACCAGCTATCAGTCCATTCCCAGACATTTCCAGCCATATCCAGGCAACCATAAGGGCTTGCGCCGTCCGGATATTTGCCAACCGGTGTCGTTTCCAAGATACCTGACTCCGCTGTGTTGCATTTTTCCTTATCAAACTCGTCTCCCCACGGGTAAGCGCGCCCATCTATTCCCCTGGCCGCCTTCTCCCATTCTTCCTCTGCCGGTAATCTCTTTCCAGCCCACTTTGCATAGGCCCTCGCCCCGTACCAGGTCACGTAGATAACTGGATACTCTTCATAGCCAGGCTCCACTTCAAAGCGATCGCCGTCCTTCTTTACCCGGCATCTCTCCTTCTCATAACCCCCTGCCAGGTTAATCCACTCCACGCCGCCTTCACTCTGATTGCCGCGCTCGTTGAGGAAGGCGCAGAATTGGGCGTTAGTTACGGGATGCTTATCTATAAGAAATCCCTTCTCCAGGCTCCTTATCCGGATGTTATCTCCTTGGCCCATGATAAACTGCCCGGGCGGGATGTAGACCATGTCCTCGGGAACCTCAGCGCCTTGCGGTGATTCAACCCTTTCGTAGACCGAAGGGTCTATGAGTTCCGAGACAAAAAGGGCTATCTCATCGGTGATCTCTATCTCCTGGGCCTTGTTTTCCGGTATCTCCCTCGATAGCTTCCTGGCCACAAAATATTCAACAAAAGAGCGGTGGGCAAAGGCGTAGTAACCCTCGGCGTCATTGCGTTTGAGAAACGCAGATGTGCGTATCTGGTAATCCAGGTTGTCGAGAGACAACTTGAGCTTTCTCTTAGTACTATCGTCAAAGTATGAGTCGATAGCTTCCCTTAGAGTCCTGAAATGGAGCTGTTTTTCTTGCCTGGTAAACATCCGGTAGGCCAGCTCCTCCATGAAAAGCATGATGTTTTCCGGCGCACGCTCTCCCTCCCGCCTTCTCCAGGCCTCGGTAACGGCTCCATAGACCTTGCCGGCGGTAACTGCGCCCTTTATCTGCCTGATATCTTCAGAGTGCCTGGCTATGAGTTCCAGGAGAATAGGACGCTTGGCCAGGTCCTTCAGATCAAAAACCTTCTCTATAACGTTGCTCCAGAAGTGCGAGGCCCCCTTTTTACCGAGTTCAAGTTCCAAGTAGGCCTTGATATCTACATCGCTGAAGGGAGAGATATATATCCTCTCAAATCTCTCCGGGTAAGGTAGGGGTACGGGGCCCCTGGAAGGTCTGCCCGGCTCACGAAATAACATCTCCCGTTCTTCCTGCACGTCCCGGAAGAACTGGGTCCGGCTGGTGAAAATCACCTTGGCGAAGTCTCTCGTACTCTTCGAGAGACTCTCGATTTCTCTGAGGACCTGTTCCTTATCAAATCTCAGGGAGACTTCGTCAAATCCGTCCAGGATCAATAGAATATCTTCAGACGAGGGCCTCCGGTCGTCTATCTCCCGCTTGATCAGTTCTTGCCAGTGGAGATTCTTTTTCTCGCGCATCGTCCGGAGTTCGATCAAGACCGGGGCACGGGAGCCAGTGAGATCAGAGGCAAATTTGTAACAGAAAGACGTCTTTCCAATCCCGAAGTCACCAAGCACGACTAGGACCTTACGGCCGAGGTTGTTCAGCCAGTCCTGCACATAGCTGTGAAGAAGTCCTTTATCTTTTCCCTCTTCATCCTGGCATCTTGGAGGAATATAGTGTTTAGGGATGAATTTCTCGTAGTCTTCAGGCCCTGGAGGTGGAGGCGGTGGCGGTGGCTTCTTCACCCGTGGGTCTAAAACAACGGTCGTTTTTGGAAGTTCCCATTCAGAGAGCCATCTGTTCACCGGTTCAAGGACTTCGTTAATCTTGTCTGCCTGTTCATGAAGGACTTTCCCAACGCCTTCGTCACCTTGCCAATACCATCTTACAATACCCTGACCGATGTCAACCAAGGAGATATGTTTTCTAAAGAAAGAAGGTCCCAGGCGTACATAAGCTTGGTCCATTTCATCGGCAAGTCTGAGAAGCGCCGCAATCCGCCGGAGATTTATGGGTTCCTGGCACAGACAGGCATCTCCAAAGTCATATTGGATATCCTCAAGACGGCACAGTGATTCAGATGCATGGCCATAGCAGACCTCCGCTACTGCCTGAGCTGCCAAGGGCGGCTCTCCCGGATTCATGCAGGGAAATCGGTCAAAAAGGTATTTGTCTGGGTTCTCTAGTATGTACTGCTTGCTCCGCAGGGGATGGTCTCGGGATTCTATGGTGCCATCTTTGTTCCGGTAGCCGATGTCGTGGAGATAGACAGCATACAGGAGGATGAATATCTCAGCAGGCTTGAGCCGTTTCTTAAACTCGTCCGGGATCAAGCGATTTAAGTAATCTTCCAGTCTTCGGGAATGATCTATAGCATTCTTGGGGATCCCTTCAAGCCATCTTGCCGCGTGGTCCTTTACCTCGGAGATGTGCTTATGCAGATCTATCTTCCCGTCTGCAACGCTTTTCCCTTTGAGCATGTCATGAAGGTTCATCCAAGACCTCCCTGCTCAGACTCCTGAGCATGGGGCTGTTATCAACGGATGATGATAGGGGAGCCGGTAAAAAAATTTGCTATAGACAAATGGGTGAGGAAGGTCCCACAGTCGCGCAATTATACCACAAAGATAATCTTGACCGTCAAGAGATTTGACCCCGGATACACGGGAACGTCAAAGTAAACATTATCGTGCTGATTTAGTGGAATGATTTCTCTATGTTAAAAATCCCTCCTGACCTCCCTTTTCCAAAGGGAGGAATTGAGAAATCCCCCTTTGGTAAAGGGGGATTTAGGGGGATTTTAGGTATTCGCTGGGGTTGACTTTGACGTGGCCCTGCCCCGGATATGCAAACGAAAGCGCCTCTTTTTGCGTCAGTTATTTGATGACCTCGTAAAAAGTCAAAATTACCGCAGGGGTCGCCGAGAACGCCGAGATAACATATTGAACAGTCATTCGACCCGGTTCATGACCGTGAGCCAGCCGAACGGTTTAAAGTTTTTCTCTGCGGGCTCTGCGTACTCAGCGGTGAAAAGGCTTTTTTACGAATTCATCATTTGACTTGGAAGAAAATCCTCAGTAGAGGAGAAAGGATACCCAAAGACGGGCTTGGTTTCAGCACAACTTCATTACCCTGTCGTTAAATGAGAGAGACCTGGCTGGCCTTGCAGCTACCGAGACTTTTCTCATAGCGAGGGGCGGCCATACCTATTATGTCCGACAGTTCTTCTTTCCTGGCCAAAAAGCGGCCAAGCGATCGTTCCCTTAAAACCATCTTTGGCCTGAAACGCAAAGAAAATGGATTGCGGAAGGCGCCCTTTGCCTTTATCCGGTAATCGAGATGGGGGCCGGTCGCTAATCCGGTAGCCCCAACAAAGCCTATGGTCTCTCTTTGTTTTACGCTTGCCCCGGCTTTTATTCCTCGGGCAAAACGGGACAGGTGACCGTAATAGGTCTCGTACCCACCGGGATGGTTAAGAACGACCTGGTTTCCGTATCCGCCGCGCCGTCCGCTAAAGACAACCACACCGTCTGCTGCCGCCAGAACCGGCGTCCCGGTAGGGGCGGCCAAGTCTATTCCCAGGTGCGGTCTGTTTATCCCCAGGACAGGATGTCTTCTGCTTCGGCTGAAACCTGATGTCAGGCGGCTGAACGGCACCGGAGAGCGCAGGAAATGCTTGCCGAGGGATTTGCCCTGCGTGTCATAGTAGGCGCCCTTTTCACCGGGGCGTGCATGATAATAAGCCTCGTAAGTGTCTGACGCTGTTTCGTATCGCGCTGCCAGTATATGTCCATAGCCGACCAGTTGATCGCCCTTGAAATATTTTTCAAAGATCATGGAGAAGCGGTCTCCGGGCTGCGGTTCAGTGTTAAAATCGATGTCAGAGGCGAATATCTCTGCAAAGGCCAGGATCAGGCGGTCATCTTCACCTGACTCCCCAAATGACTCAAATAGAGAAGATGTTATTTCACCGGAAAGTTTCACAATGTGTCTTTCGATCTCAACATCTTCCGCATAGACACTGTAATTATCCTTTTCCTTTTTCAGGGTATAGACTTCCACGGGGCTGACGCTGTACCGGCACCGGACTACATCGCCGGCCGGGGAAAGTTCAATTTCATACTGTACGCCGGGTTTGCACCTTCGGAAGTCGATCAACTCGGACAAGGAACCTATAACGGTTTTTATTGCCTCAGCCGGTACACGGTGTCTCCTCAGAGAGTCGTAAAACGTTTCCGTTCCCCTCAAAGCGCCCGATATAATTTTAGAGACTATGGCGCATTCCGGAGAATCGTGCTCCCCGGAAGGAAGGACCTCTGTTTTCAGGTAGTTGAGTGATACAAACAGGGCGCCTAACACCGTAACCCACAGGCACAGGACGGCTGCCGCAGCACCCTTTTTTATCATACTAAGAGACTTCACAGAAAGTCGGACCTTAAATGTTATCTTGTAACAGAATTGATGGAATGGATTCTCAAGGAATCAGGGTTAGGGTTCTATAGCACGGCTTCACACTGAATGTCAACTCACTGAAGGCAATTTTCAGTTAAAGGGGTTGACGTGGCCCTGCCATTTCGTTAGGTTATGATATAGAAGGTCGCCAGCCAAACGTCATTAGTCAGTGGTCATTTGTCATTGGTAAAAGTGAAATCTTTCCACGCCTAGCCAGTGACTGATAACTAATGGCCATTTATGTTACCTATGAGTTTCGGCTGCGGTTCATCGATCAAAATCAAAAATCCACGGGAGGATAAATTGATGAGACGTAATATTTTGATGCTGATGGTAATCGCGATATTCTTTTCGTTTACGGCTGCTTCCTGGGCGAAAATGGTCAGCATCAAATCAGACAATGCCCGTATAAGGTCCGGCCCGGGGACCAGATATTCCGTTCTTTATGAGGTGTTTTCCGGCTATCCGCTCAAGGTGCTCAGGGAAAAGGGGAAATGGGCCAGGGTGGTTGACTTTGAAAGCGATATAGGGTGGGTATATCGCTCCCTTCTCTCAAAGACACGCACGGTTATCGTTTCCAAGAAGGGCGATAATATCAACGTCCGGTCCGGCCCGGGGATCAGATATAAAGTAAAGGGGCAGGCCGAGCACGGGGTGGTTTTCAGATTGCTGAAGAAGAAGGGAGGTTGGGTCAAGGTCAGACATGATAACGGCCTTACCGGCTGGATACATGGAAAATTGCTCTGGGGTGATTAGGCGAGCATGTCCACGTCATCCCCGATACAGGAGTGCAACCCTACACCTGATAGACGCCGGTATATTATCTTTACCGATCTTGACGGGACGCTTCTCGACCACGATACTTATGATTACCGGGATGCCCTTGAGGCCCTGGATTATATAAGGCATCAGAGAATCCCCCTTATCCTTTGCTCCAGCAAGACAAGAGCGGAGATCGAGTATTACAGGAAAGAACTGGGGTTGGAAGACCCCTTTATTGTGGAAAATGGCGCGGCCATCTTTATCCCGAAGGGAATCCTGGATACCGGGGATATGGCCTTTGTTGAATATGGAGATTATAAGATTATAGAATTAGGAACGCAGTATAGCAGAATTGGAGATCTTTTTGCCGCCATCAAGGCGGAAACAGGCCTTAAGCTTTCCGGATTTTCTGAGATGTCTGTGGATCAGGTGGTTGAACTTACCGGGCTGGGTAGAGATATGGCCGCCTTGGCGCAGCGGCGCGACTATTCCGAGCCGTTTGTTTTCGAAGATGCGCCGGAGGGCGTTTTAGAGGAGGAGGCCAGGCTTGCGGATTTAGAACGAGCGGCGGGAAAACGAGGACTTAAGATTACGAGGGGAGGGCGGTTTTATCATCTGATAGGCGACAATGATAAAGGCAAGGCCGTACAAATACTAAAGAAGTTATATGAAACAGCAGGCCGGGCGCTGGTCAGCGTTGGCCTCGGGGATAGCCCCAACGATTTCCCGATGCTGGAAAATGTGGAGATTCCGGTCCTGGTCAGGAAAAAGGACGGGCAATATGCCCCGTGGTCAACGGAAAAGAAGGTTATTTACGCGCCGGACGTGGGGCCAAGGGGATGGAACCGTGCCGTTCTGGATCTGGTAAGAGAAGGGCAAGGGTTACGTCAAACAAACCGCTAAGAGGCGACGAGAAATGGGTAACAGGTTCTATTTTTTGACCCTGGTGTTTTTTGTATTGCTCCTGGGTTTCCTGAGTTATCGGATACTGGAGCCATTTCTTTTCCCCATAGCCTGGGCGGTTGTATTTTCCGTTTTGTTTTACCCGGCCTATGCCTTTATCCTCAGATATATAAAATCGAAGTCCATTACATCTCTCATCATCCTCGTTGTCATCCTGTTAATAATTATCGGCCCCTTCTCATACCTGTTTTTCTTGCTGGTAAAGGAACTGGGGGCCCTGACCGAGTATGCGGAAAGCGGAAAGATCGAGGCCATAAAAGACATAACCGGACATCCGATGATAAGGGTGGTGATAGATAAGCTGGCGTCCTTGTTTAACATCCCTGAGAATGAAATAAACAAGGCCATCATGGATAATATCTCGCGACTGGGTAAAGAGTTGGTGGGCGGAATCACCAGGGGAGCCGGCGGCCTCATAACTATCACCCTGGACTTTATCCTGATGGCCATCTCCATATTTTTCCTCTTGAGGGACGGACCGGGCTTTCTTGAAAAGCTCCGTGATTATATTCCTTTTTCTGAGGAACAGAAAAACGGGCTGGTCAAACAAATAGAGGATATTCTGATATCCACCATGTATGGAGGCGTAATTGTAGCCATAGTCCAGGGAACTATGGGCGGCATTGCCTTTGCCGCACTCGGTATATCCTCTCCGGTTATGTGGGGGTTGGCTATGGCTATTGCCTCCTTCGTTCCTTTGGTTGGTCCTTTTGCTATATGGGCTCCGGCCGCCGTTTATCTATTTATTGAAGGCCTGATATGGAAAGGGATAGCCCTGGCCCTTATCGGGGCCTTCGGAATCAGTCTGGTCGATAATATATTAAAACCCCTTATCATCGGTAAAAGGACAAAGATGCCCTTTCTTCCCCTTTTTTTCAGCGTCCTGGGCGGGATAAAACTGTTCGGCTTAATAGGGTTTATCATGGGGCCGCTGGTGCTGGCCACTTTTGTATCCGTTATTGAGATATTCAGGAGAATAGACACCGGCGCTGATGCTTAACCGGGGCTGGGCGTTTGTAGGACAGGAAGAAGAGGCTAAGGAGGTATCGTCTCATGAGTGATTTTTTTCAAAACGGGGTTATTACCACACTGCATCGACTGAATCGCGAAAACAAGGCAGCGTTAGAGCGGGAATTAATGCGTTATACAAAGATCCGGCCGATTGCCTTGGTACTGCCGGCCCTGTTTTCGGAGTTGGAGGGAGAGGCCCTGCCCAAAATTGTAGAGGTTTTGAGGGCGGTTCCCTATCTCAGGCAGATCGTGATTACTATGGGACGAACAGATGCGGAACAGTTCAGATATGCCAGGGAGTTTTTCTCCCGGCTTCCCCAGGAGAAGGTAATTATCTGGAATGACGGCCCGCGTCTGGAGCCACTTTATAAGGCCATAGAACAGGAATTCAGCCGGTTTGATAAAGGCAAGGGGCTTTCCGCCTGGATGGCCTACGGCTATGTGCTGGCCTCCCGGAAGTCTCAGGTTATTGCCCTGCATGACTGCGACATCCTGACCTATGATACAGAGATACTGGCCCGTCTCTGTTTCCCTATCGCCAGCACCAGGCTCAACTATGAATTCTGCAAGGGCTATTATAGTCGGGTGACAGACCGGCTGCACGGACGGGTGACCCGCCTCTTTGTTACCCCACTTATACGAAGCCTTATGCAGATGCTGGGGCATACACCCTTTTTGGGCTATTTAGATAGCTTCCGCTATCCTCTGTCCGGTGAGTTTGCCATGGTTGCTGACCTGGCCTGGCGGAACCGCATCCCCAGCGACTGGGGGCTGGAAGTAGGAGTGTTAGCCGAGGTTTACCGGAACTGTACACTCGCCGGCATCTGCCAGGCGGATCTGGCCGATAATTACGAGCATAAGCATCAGGAGCTTTCCGCCGAAGACGTCTCTAAAGGCTTGATGAAGATGACGACGGATATTGCCAAGAATCTTTTTCGGACCCTGGCCGGTGAAGGGGTGGTATTTTCCGAGGGCTTTTTCAAATCTCTTCGCACTACCTATGTGCGACAGGCCCAGGATGCCATTAAACGCTACCATGACGATGCCATTATAAATTCCCTATCGTTTGACCGCCATGAAGAGGCAGTAGCCGTGGAAGCATTTGCGGATAGTATCAAGATAGCGGGTGAACAGACCTTGGAGGACCCGCTGGGTATCCCTCTGATTCCCAACTGGAGCCGGGTTGTTTCCGCCCTGCCGGATTTTTTTGATATGCTTCTGGAAGCTGTGGATAAAGATAATGCCTTATGAAGATATAGCGTTGCGACATATAGCCCTTTATTACAGTGTGGGGTTTAATATGGAAGAATACGGGCAGGGAACCATCGTCTAAGCAATGTCAGGAAGTAGAGGCCCTTGAATAATAAGTATTAATTCAGGGTGTAACGCTCTGAGACAAAGCATCTTTTGTACTTCATGTCCGTTTCAGCCTGCAGGTGGAGAACACCGCATACCGAAAAATAGAACAACAGTACAAAGGCAGATAAACTTGCAACCTGTTTCCAGTGTTCACATATATAAGTTATCATAGTCTTTACCTCCTTAGCCTCTAGATAATGCAAATAACATACCATAATTTGATCGGCTAGTTTCGGCCTATTTTTGCGTATAAGCCTATCTTTTGGGCTGCAAGTGGTTTATTTCTATGATAAATGGCCACGAAGAAAGTGTGGTTTTTGACACAGGCTGTCCATCAGGCAGCGAAAGGATATGGGTTACCAGGGAAAGGTATGTAGATGCGCAGGTATGAAAATAACGGACATTGGTGGCGGCGCAGGGATTTGAACCCCGGACTCCGCGGATATGAGCCGCGTGCTCTGACCAACTGAGCTACGCCGCCAATGTAAAAAACCCGACAGTGGTTTAATGCTAAATTTTAGGTATCTTGTCAATAGAAAAATCCAGACGGTTTTTTGCCCTCAATAGTTATGCGGTCGTCGTCGGCGCTTTTGTCTGCATTATCCTTATGTAATTATGGTGTTGAGTTATTAGGTCGTGTAGCTTAATATGAAAAACAGGAAAAAACGTTAGATGGCGAAGTATTGACAATACGGCTAGTCAGAAATGGAGAATAAAGATGAACTCTTTCAAATTAGCAGCGGGGCAAATATACCAAAAGGCCAAGGCGGAGGGGCGTCTGATAGAGGGGCGCTCTTTAGAAGAACTAAAGCAACTGGCCTTACGGCAGGAGGGGGTCATACAGACACAGATCGGATCGGTAGCCGCAGATTCTGAACCGATGTCCAGATCCGCTCCCCATACCCGGAACAGTGTCGATCACCAGTTTGGCGAGGAAGAAGAGGCCCTGGCCCGCAAGGCCGTAGAGGTATTGAATAAGGATAGGGTTATTTCTCTTGATACCATTGTTGGCGATGGCCGTGAAGGTGTCACCGCCCGTTTTATAGTGCCGGAACAATATGCCCAGCTTGCTTATGGTCTTAAATTGCTTTTGGATTATCCCCCGGCCCGGGTGGTGGAAGAGCCGACCTATACCATTATATACTTTACGGACGAGGCCTTTGAATCCAACAAATCGAAGAAACTGGCAGAAAAGGATATCACGGTCCGCCTCATGATGGGTGAAAAAAGGGGTGACCAGGTCAAAATATGTCGCAATACCATTTATCTGGGCGAAGGTAAAAAAGGAATTTTTCAGTTTGAAAACTGGCGGGTCAAGGCGATCGACAAGACCGGGATTTTCCTGCATACCGGAGCCAGGCGGGACTTTTTATGGATATATGATTTGGAGACCGAGCGCCCGGAATTACAAGAGGTGGTTACCGCCGTTTCCGGTCTCACGGCCACCGGCAAGACCACTACGCTATGCCGGAAGTTCGGAAAACTGCCCAGAGAACGTTCCGAGATGATCGGTGATGACGGGGGCACAATGGGCTTTGATGCCAGTTACGCCGCCTTTGAGGTGGGCGGGCTCTATGTCAAGACCGAGGGGCTGGATGAAAGCCAGCCGGAGATATTGCGGGCGGCGCAATCACGAGATGCCTTTCTGGAAAATGTGGCCATC
This sequence comes from Desulfovibrionales bacterium, assembly GCA_028715605.1. Lineage (NCBI taxonomy): Bacteria > Pseudomonadati > Thermodesulfobacteriota > Desulfovibrionia > Desulfovibrionales > Desulfovibrionales bacterium. The sequence continues at coordinate 136,144 of JAQURM010000001.1, read as the reverse complement.
AGCAAGTATCCGTATATGCCTGACTTCAAAGATATTTCCAAGACGGGTAATGGACGGGCGATTGTCACCCGTGAGAACCTGGAGATAGCCAGTAAAACTCTAAGGGCCGACAAAATCGATTATATAATTATCCTGACACGGAATCCACTGGTGAACACTATTTGTAAGCTGACACCGGAGCAGGCCGCCATGCAATTTATTTATGGGGAATCGATAGAGAGCACCGGTGGGGATCCGGAGCAGGCGGGAAAGTTTAAGCGGGTGTGTTTCCTGGATCCGTTTATAGCGGGTAACCGGCTCGAACACGCCATGATTTTTAATGATATTATCAAGCGAAACCGCATTAAATGTTATCTGGCCAATACCGGGACCATTGGCCCCCACGAGCAAAAGGTGACACTGCGGCAATCCCTGGCCGCTTATAATGACCTATTGCGTATGCAACTGCGTTTCAGTTTTGAACCGGACTATCTGGGGTATTATTTCCCGATAAAGTGCGACCGTGCCAATCTGGATCAGATGAATGCCTACAGGCTATTTGAGGATAAGGCCCTGCTCGAGAAGAAGCTCAGGCATTTTTTAAAAGGGCGTGAGGAATACCTGGAAGAATTTGAAGGAAAGTATGGCAGCATCCCTGAGAACATAAGAGAATCCTTGCCCTACAGATATACGGAACTTCCAAAGATAGAACGGGCGGAAGTCGAGTAACCCGGATTTTAAAAAGGACTTTCCGGATGAAAACTAAACAATCTTTTTTACCTCATCCCGGCAGGCCCGGGCAAAATCTTCAGGATAATGGCCGATAATCCACCGCTGCATACCCTCGCTAAGGCCGCCCGGAGACTGGGGATGCTTGGGAAGAAGGCAGTAGATGAGGCGCTGGCCTTTGTCCGGATGGTCGAATCTCCTGGATATCTCGTAGGCCGTAATCATCTCTGCCCCCAGATTCTCTAATACCTTCATGGTGATCAGGATGGCGCGGTCGAGGGAGTTGCGCACCGGGGTATCTGTCTCGAGGATATTTCCGTATCTTCCCATGGGCATGATCTGGACTTCTCCCTGGGAGCGTTGGGCCTTAGGCACAAAGGCCAGGACGTTTTCATCTTGATAGAAGATCAGATCGTTTTCTTTGTCGGCCCGGCCATCCATCCTCTTATTGTTTTGAATGGCCTGGAGATAGGTCTCAAAGAAATCCCGTCCGGTCTTTTCTTTATACTCCTTACAGAACCGGGCCACCAGATCTCCCTGGGTATAGGTGCTTAGCGTGCACTGACTGGTTTCATTTTCTCCGCCCTTGAATGCCGGTAAGCAAGGGGGCACCAGGGCAAACTGCTGGTGTATCTGCTGGTGTGAGGCATTGAGGCGGTAGCCGGAAGGGGAGAGGTCAAAACCAAAGTTTTGGCCCCAGATGGTGGCATTGAACGGTAAGTTGCCGCCACGTTTATTTAGCTGTCCTATTTTATCAAGCAGGCACAGTCGTAGTTCTTCTAATTCATTTATGGTCAAGGATCGCCTTTTAGCAGGCACGACAAGGCCTAATTCAGTAGCCAATTGGACATATATCCTTTGGCAATAAAGATGACGGAGGCCGGTTATGTCTTTCTCTGTGAGGGACTTGATTTTGTAGCGGATAGAATCGTGCGCCATATTGGCGGCATAATGGCCCCAGGGGATGTAGCTGTTTTCCCGGAGATATTCCCAGATATGCGTACCGGCCCCTATATATTCGCCGACAATGGGGCTTTTCCCCTGCACACCGGGAATTAAGACCATACGCTGTTTGTACGTATCCGGTAGGAAGGGATTATTGGATACAAGATCAAAAAGCTGCTCATCCAAGATGGCCGGGCGCAGATCGCCCCTTTTCGTCCTTACGTAACTGATGCCCATAGGCAGGTCAGTTTTTGGGTCAAACTCAAAGCGACAGGAGAGATTGGCCAGTTTGGCCAGGACTTGCGGATCGCTGGACGTTTTCGCCAGGGCAAGAAGCAAAGAGCGCGGCAGATTTTCAAGGGACTGGTCATCGGCGGGTTCATATTTCTCTAAAGAACGGGCAGGGCTACTCTCGTCTTTGCGTTCGAAGGGGTTAGCGTGCCCCGCCGCGCCGTCCGCGTAGGTCTTGAGTACGAACGTGGCGCCCATAAAGGGAAAGGCATTGGGGATCTCGAAGACCCAGGCAGAGGCGGCAACATGCACATTATCCGCCGGGAAATTGTCTGCGTTATCGATCTTGGTATGGTCAGGGCCATGGCCCAAGTTTATGATATAATCATTTTGCCGTAGATTAGGGGCCGTGTATTTTGGCTTGTGGATGCCGTAAATAAACTCACCTGTAGGCGCGACGCAGGTCGGGGGAAGGTTTTTGTTCATTCAGATTCCTTTCCGGGCTACAGTCCATTTGGGCTTGGTTTTTAATGTCAAATATCATTTGATTGAATGGGTGTCAATTGCAATTACTACGGGAGTTTTTTGCGTTTTTAAAAACCCTTAGTTTCTTCGCTTCACGGCTTGCGCAGCGACCCTTTCGGGACTCGCAGGCGGGGAATGCTTGCCCCTTCCAGCCTCTAAAGGGCTGGCCTTCCCCTTCCTGCTTGCCCTCGATCCGCCTAAGGCGGACTGCTCCAGCAAGTTTCGCTCAGAACCATAGGGGTTCCCAAAAGAAATGTAAAAGATGGCCTCGGCTGGTATCCCGCTAACGGAAGGATGTTAACCTATGATGCGTTTAGGTGTCCACGTGTCTATCGCCGGGTCACTGGATCAGGCGGTTGACCGGGCTATGGATTTAGGTTGCACCGCTATGCAGATATTTGCCCGGAATCCAAGGACCTGGCATGTCCCGGCCCTTTCACCGGAGATCGCAGGGCTGTTTCGGGCTAAACGGGAGCGCGTGGACATCAGGCCCGCGGTCATTCATACGCCTTACCTGGTCAACCTGGCCTCTTTTGACAAGGCGCTGTTTGAGAAGTCGGTAGGGGCATTGGTGGAGGATATGCGGCGGGCAGATGCTCTGGGGATAGAATATGTAGTAACTCATATCGGGAGTGCGCGGGGGCATTCTCTGCAAAAAGGCATGGCCAGGGTAAGTTCCGCCTTGGACAGGATACTTACGGCGGCAGAAGATAGCGGAGTGGCGCTGCTTCTGGAAAACACCGCGGGCCACGGGGCGCTGATAGGGGGGCAAATAGGGCACATAGGACAACTTGTCCGTGATGCCGGTAACCCGCCAAGACTGGGTTTTTGTCTGGATACCTGTCACGCCTTTGCCGGCGGATACGAACTGCGCACAAAGGCGGCGCTGGATCATCTGCAAGATGAGATAGCAAGAGAGATCGGCCTGGAGCGCTTAAAAGTGATACATCTGAACGATTGTAAGGGGGCGCTTGGTTCTCACCTGGATCGGCATGAGCATATCGGTGAAGGACATATTGGATTGGGAGGTTTTGCTACTCTTCTTAAGCACTCCCTTTTTGATGGTCTTCCCTGGATACTTGAGACCCCGAAAAAATCAGATATGGATGACCGCCGCAATCTGGCGACAATTTTGAAGCTGGTATCCGATCTCTATCCGGAGACCGGATAATCCCCGTGGATGTGGGGGCGCCGTTTAGTCAGATGAGGACAATTTTGTTGACAAATATTTTGACAAAAATATAGTTATATATTATATAACTTGCTGTAACTTAATAAATTATTTGTGACAAAATCGTGGACAATAACTTAATAAAAAAGGTAATGACTTTTAAGTCTGGAAAATTTGTATTTAGCCGGAAATTTTCCAGCGAGAAGCTAACGAGCCACCTTATTGAGGCAAGGATACTTTACAATACGGTCACCGATCTACCTATATTGCCTGAGTTATCGACAAGGCTTGAGGAAGAGATTATCCGCAAATCTATTTTTGGCACAGCGGCGCTGGAAGGCAATCCTTTATCAGAAGACAGGGTAGGCCAGATTATTTCTGGGTCTGATAAGGAGGAGCAAGTGGTGCGGGCTGAAAGGGAGATACGCAACCTTAAAGCGGCTTATGATTTTATTGCCAGCCAGCGGGCCACTGACTCCGTGCCTGAACTTAGCGAAACCATGATACAGAAAATTCACGCCCTGATTACCCATGATGTTGAATATAAGTACAATATGCCTGGAAAATATCGAGGTCATCCGGTCAAGGTCGGGAATATGGAACATGGTGGGGTTTATGTTCCTCCGAAATGTCTGGCGGATATAAAGACCCTCATGAAGGAATATATAACGTGGATCAACAGCAAAGAGATATTAGACCAGGACCCTGCAATCCGTGCTGCGCTGGCACATTATCATCTAGCCCTCATTCATCCTTTTGGCGATGGAAATGGAAGAACCGCCAGGCTTGTGGAAGCCTTATTATTGCGGCTAGGGGGCATCAAATATGTTCCTATAATGCTTTCAAATTTTTATTATCGAAATATAGATGACTATTTTTGGGCGTTTTCTAATGCTATAAAGGACAAAGAACACGATGTAACCCCCTTTTTAGAATTTATTCTGAAGGGAGTTATAGATTCGCTAAATGAAATTAAAGGCCGGATTACATTTTTTATCCGCAAATTTACATTGCGGGACTATTATATGTACCTTAGGGAAGCAAGGCATATAACCCAACGACAACATGATTTGTTGCTGATTTTGTTGGATTATCTCAAGCCTTTTACCCTTGGGGACCTGTTTAAGAGTCCGCAACTTAATATCTTGTACAGAAACGTAAATGAAAGAACTGCACGGCGGGATTTGAAGAGATTGCGCGAAAAAGCTCTCTTGAGCCCTATAAAAGACGGTGGGTATGAGTTGAATTGGCGTATCTTGGGGTAGAGATGATTTTATTACTCCGGCAGGTAAGTACATGAAAATGTCATGCCGGATCCCCAATCAAGTTGAGGACAGGCTTGATCTGGCATCCAGTCTCTTGCTGGATTCCTGCTGAAGTTTATCCGCAGTAGGGGGGATGATAGTATCCGGGTATTTGGGCATTCACGGAATTATCGCTGTGTGTTATCGCTAATGATTACAAACAGTATTGGAATAAGTGACGAAGGAACCGCTTTGGCTGACATGCCATGTAAGGATTTAGCCCTCCTTACACCTTCACTACCTGCAAAGCAGGAGAACAATCGGAAGCGGTAGGCTGAGTTTCATTAGCCAAGAAACAATCTTGGTCATAGCCCCCACCTCCTTCGTGCTCTGCTTGAATAAAAACAATTTATGCAAAAATACTGGTTATGTCAATATCGTGTTAAATAGCATGAGTATCTGTTGATATGCTTGTAGATTGTTGTAAACAATATATAATCTGATTCATTTGTATAACGGCAGCATCAGCCGCCGGCGCATTAGAATCCTTTAATTTTGACCTTTTTCTACAGACTCGTTAGGTGTTAAAAACTTGACAACATAATGGCTGAAGTTGAAAATACGACAAAGGATAAATACAGAAATACAAAAAAACATTTTGGAATGCCTTGATTCATTATTCAAGCGGGCATTTAGTTCTGATCCGTTTGGTACATTGTGTACCTTGCTGCGTGTGGGAGGAATGTCATATAGAAACGTGGACCCCTTCGAGGAATCGAAAAAAGCATTTGAGGATTATAACTGGTTATCTCAAAAGGCTAGTTCCGAAAGGAGCGATAAATCGTCTCTACGTATTGGATTATTAATGTATTGCCATGCGATTGAAATGACAGCTCCTCATGTCATGCTGGCCAATTTAATGAGATGTATTGCTGGTCAAAACTACGTAATTGGACCATTCGATTATCTTAACCGACCGAAAAAGAATAAAATTTATGAATATATTCCCCCAAGTGTTACAAGGAAAATTACAGAAATTAAAAAATTAGCATCTTCAATTGAAGAAAAAAAGTTGATAGAAGTGATTGATTCGTTTTTTGATGAGCGTGTTAGGAATGCTTTCTTCCACTCTGATTATGTTATTACGGACAATCATTTTCATTGGACAGAAGGTGGTTTATCGCAAGAGATAGCTTTTGATAAATTAGGAGAAAAAATATATTCATGTCTGCAGTTTTTTGGTTGTTTTATGATAAGACATAAAGACTGGCTTAAAGCTTTTGGTAACTTAAGGCGATTTCACAAATGGCCTCAGTATGAAGTGCTTGAAATACTGTCTTCAAAAGAAGATGGTGCATTTGGTTTCAATGTTCACTTTTCAAATGGCAACAAGGCTACATATACTCGTAACTCATCTGAAAGACAGGCTATAAATTTAACTTTTGATCACGATGGAAGAATAAATTTTATGGTTGGCAACCTGGACGCCTTGGAAAAAGCATGGAAAGTTAATGGTCATCCTGTCACTGATTGGGATGTCTTAGAAGAAAAATATAACACGGTCATTTGACCGGACTCCGTGGAATAGGACGGACTTTTTCGGTACGTCACAGGCCTTATCTGCCCAATGTTTCATTGCAATGTTATCCTGTTGCGTTTTTTGGCAGATTTCTATACGATACCTCTCGTATTCAGTGCAGACGAAAAAAGTAGCGTCTACTTAATATATAAGTTAGGGAGATTGTATGAATTTATTGCGCAAAACTTTTTCTGCCACGCTTCTCGCCACACTATTAGTTGGCTGTGCTTCCACCTACCAGCCGAAGGGATTTACCGGCGGGTACTTCGACACGCCCATCGATGACTCGACCTACCGAGTGGGTTTCGAGGGAAATGCATACACGGACATCGGCACTATCGAAAACTTCTTACTCCTCCGAGCGGCGGAACTCACCATCCAGAGGGGCTACGACTGGTTTATGCTCACTGAACGCGACACAGACACGGAATGGCACCCGACATACGGGAAGGGCTTTACTACGCGAACGGCGGTAGTCAAGATGTTCAAGGGCTCACGGCCTGCGGATGTTCCCCGCACATATGACGCGAAGGCAGTCCTGTCGGGCTTGGGATCCACAGTAAGACAGTAGCCAAAGTTTCCCTAACGGGCCGGTCGAGAAGGACGTTCCGCAAACGGGCTTCGCCCGCTTCCACCCAGCTCCTTACCTTGAACGTTAACGTCCTTAAGATTTTAATAAGCTTATTCAATCACTCATCTACGGCGCGCACAGCTCGGGGAAATCAAACCAGAAACACGAACGACACGAAAGGGAAAAAATGAAAGCTGTTTTCGAGTGTTTTGTGTTTGCCTGTGCGTTGCACGCAGGCTGGTACTTTGTGGTTGAAAATATGGAGGGAATTTTATGATCAACCTGCCGGAAAGATCGCCCCGTTCGGAGATCCTCTTCTACCATACTGAGGATGGCCGCACTCGCATCCAGGTCCGTCTTGAGAACGAGACGGTTTGGCTGACCCAGGCGGACATGGCGCAGCTATTCCAGACCACCCCGCAAAATATCACGTTGCACTTGAAGAACATCTATCAGGAAGGGGAGTTAGCCGAGAAGGCAACTTGTAAGGATTTCTTACAGGTTCAAACTGAAGGGCCCCGGCAAGTCCAACGGACCCGGAGATTCTACAACCTGGACGCGATCATTTCCGTGGGATACCGGATCAAAAGCCACGTGGCCACCCGCTTCCGGCAGTGGGCGACACAACGCCTGCGGGAATATATAATCAAAGGTTTCACCCTGGACGACGACCGGCTCAAGCAGGCAGGCGGCGGCAACTACTTCGATGAACTGCTCGCCCGCATCCGGGACATCCGCTCCTCTGAAAAGGTTTTCTGGCGCAAGGTGCTCGACATCTACGCCACCAGCATCGACTACGACTCCAATACAGACATGTCTAGAAAGTTTTTCCAAGTGGTGCAAAACAAGATGCACTGGGCCGCCCACGGCCACACTGCCGCCGAGATCATCGCCGCCCGCGCGGACGCCGCCAAACCGAATATGGGCCTGACCTTATGGACGGGAGCCAAGCCCAGACAGGCTGACAGCGAGATCGCCAAAAATTACCTGACCATAGAGGAGTTGGATACCCTCAATCGGATCGTAACCATTTACCTCGACTTTGCCGAACTTCAGGCGTTGAGCCGTAAGCCCATGTACATGAAGAACTGGATTGCCAAACTGGATGAGTTTCTGAAAGTCAGCGAACGGGATATCCTCAAACATGCGGGGAAAGTCAGCCACGAGGCAGCCATCGAAAAAGCGCGGATCGAATATGAAAGGTACCGAATGCAGATGCTGGAAGAGCCATCCCCGGTGGAACGGCACTTCATCGAAGCAGTGAAGGAAGTGAAAAAGCTGGAAAAGAGCAAACCACGAAACACACGGAAGGCACGGAAATGTGGAAAAAAGTGAGAGCTTTTTTCGTTTTGTCCGTGTATTCCGTGGTTGAAAAGAGGTTATTATGCCGACTGCCATACAAATTGGAAAATTCGATATCTTTGCCGAAGTGGATTCCCGTCCGTCCCCCGACCCTGATTTGGGACATGATTAAGCCGGGACAGGATGATTAGGTTATCGAGGAAGCAACGCCACACTGGGAGAAGGATATATAAACGGCTAAGGACCGGTATGGGGCAACTCCATTACTACTGTAGTCCCATCCTCTTTGGAAGACTGAAGGTTTATATTGCCGCCATGGCCCTGGACGACCAGGCGGGCCATGTATGTGCCCAGGCCAAGGCCGTCTTTTTTCCCGAATGAGGCGTATTTTTCAAAGAACCTGGCGCGTATCTCTTCGGAGACGATGCCCCAGTTGCTGATGCTGACTTTAATATGGGTTTCTTTTTCCTGGACCTTGATCTTAACGCCCATATCCGGCGGGGATGCCTCTATGGCGTTTTTAAGGAGGTTATTGAAGGCATTTTGCAGGTAGATTCTGTCACCGAAGAAGGAAAGGCTATCTTCTATGGAGTACATCTTGTGATTGAATATTATGGCTATATTAATATTTTTCCTGTCTGCCAGTTCTCGCAGGGCATCGCGGGATTGTTTCACTACATCCAGAAGATTGAGGCGGTCTTTTTTGAGTACAAAGAAACCCTGTTCCAGGCGCGAGATATCGAGGTAGGTTTCGATCATGTTTTCCAGTTGCACACCGCACCGCTGGATGTTCCGGCAATACTCTAGCTGGGGTTCTGTTAACGGCGTGTGATTAATCAGCCTGTTTATAAATCCCAGAATGCCGATCAATTGGGAACGCATATCATGCCTGAGCATGCGCTCCATATCCTTTCTCATGTTGTCCATTTCTACTGAGGGTGTAATATCGCGGAAAGAGGAAAGGGGCGTCGGTTGTCCCTGATACTCAATAATGGTGGTGTTTACCGAGGCCCAGCAGACCGAACCATCCTTCTTTTTCAGCCGATACTGGGTCGGCCCATGGTCGGATCCGCCGAGGATGTCCTTCATGTATCGGTCAGCCGTTTCCCGGTCATCCACATATATCAAGTCCTGCAGTTTGCCCTTGTTTAATGTTCTCTGGTCATAACCGAGTATCTTCCTTAACGCCTTGTTGTGAAAGACTATTTTGTCTTTCTGTATCAGGGCTACGCCGTCGGCTGTATTTTCAATCAATGTCCGGTAGCGTTTTTCCGATTTTTTCAGGTCTTCTGTCTTGGAAGCGACTTCGCGTTCCAGCTCCAGGAGTTTCCCCAGACGTTTTACGCTCAACAATAGCTCATCTATCTTAAACGGCTTTTGGATAAAGTCGTAAACCCCGGCTTTTATTGCCTCCACAGCATTATGAAGGCTTCCATATCCAGTAATGATTATTATGCCGACGTGGGGACGCGTTTTTTTGATTTCTTTGGCCAGGGATATGCCGTCCATTTTGGGCATGTTGATGTCCAAAATGGCAATTTCATGTTGGTCGCTGTGTATTGTTTTTAATGCTTTTATAGGGTCTTGTACTGATGTGCAAGAAAGTCCATTTCCGGTTAGAGCCTCTTCTACGCATTTGCACAGAGATCCGTCGTCATCAACTATCAAAATCCTTGGCTTATCCTGCACCAGGGTTTTGTGAAAGGATGCGGTCTGCTTTTGGGTCATCGGCGAAAGTATAGAACGAATCCCTTGTCACTTGCAAGACAAAAATGTATTGTGATAATGCATAGTTATAAAAAAACATCGTGCAAAAAATCACTAATACAATACTATTCGGGTTCCGCAGCCTTATCTCTCAAATTACTATCCCTAAGCTGGTAAGTAGGTCTATACCTATTTAGGGTAGGTCCGAGATTAAATTTGACAATATCCAAAGCATACATTATTTTTTGACACAATAGTGTTTTCCCAGTAATAGATAAATGGAGGCCCAAATGAGCGCAAACAGCCATAGTCCCAGTTGCCCGTCTTCCGGACATAGCCCGGCTCGGGACATTGAAGACATGATGATCCAGGAATCCCTGGCCAGGATTAAAAACAAGATACTGGTGATGAGCGGCAAGGGCGGCGTGGGTAAGAGCACGATTTCAACCAATATAGCTCTCACCTTGTCACGGAAGGGGCGTAAGGTCGGGCTGCTGGATATTGATCTGCACGGCCCGGATATAGCGCTGCTTCTGGGGATGCGGGATCTGTCTCCATCCGACCGGAAGAGTGCGGTTGAGCCGGTTTCCTTCTCTGAAAACCTCAAATTCATGTCCATAGAATACCTGTTGGCGGATAAAGATTCGGCCGTGATATGGCGCGGCCCTCTGAAATACAAGGCTATAAGGACTTTTTTGGGCGAAGTGCGATGGGGAGAACTGGATTATTTAATAATAGACGCCCCCCCCGGCACCGGCGACGAACCCTTGACCATTGCGCAAACCATAAAGGATACCAGGGCGCTCATCGTAACCACGCCGCAGGAGGTGTCCCTTTCTGATGTGCGTAAATCTATCCGTTTCTGTCGCAAGACTAATATGGCTATCCTGGGGCTTGTCGAGAATATGAGCGGTCTCAGTTGTCCGCATTGCGGAAAGGAGATACCATTATTTAAAATCGGCGGAGGGGAGAGGCTGGCCCGCGAAATGAGTGTTTCCTTTCTTGGTCGGATCCCATTGGAGCCAAAGATTGTTGTGGCCAGCGACGACGGCAAGCCATTCATGAACCAGGCTGCGGAAGGTCAGAGTGCGGCGGCAAACGCCTTTGAGAAGATAGCCGAAAGGATTTTGGCTGAAGAGGCCAAGTGCCCGGCGGCAGCACGTATGTAACCATGCACGATAGAAAACCAACCGTCAAAGAGATAACTAATGCCCGGGAAGTTCTTGGTCTCCCAGCCTTCGCCACCCTTACGGAAATAAAGAAGGCCTATCGTAAAAAATGTCAACGCTGGCATCCGGATACTGCCCGGGGGAAAGACCTGGAAAAACATAACCAGAAGATGCAGGCTATAAATGAGGCCTACCAGGTTCTCCTGGCTTACTGCCAGAACTACCGATATTGTCTTGAGCCAAAGGAAGAAGCTACAGATGAGAACTGGTGGATGGATAGATTCGGTCAGGATCCCCTCTGGAGCAGCAAGAGACAGAAAGATTAGCACCTTACCCTGAAAAAGAGATGTCGATACCACCGGTTGTAATCTTACTAATCTTATTAGGTTATGCCCTCGGCTCTGTTCCCTTTGGCCTGATTATCGGTAAGAGGGCAGGGCTGATGGATATCCGTAAGGCCGGCAGCGGCAATATCGGCGCCACTAACGTTGGCCGGCTATTAGGCAAAAAATGGGGTATCTTAACCCTCTTTTGTGACATAACTAAGGCCGTCATCCCTTTAGGGCTTGCTTTCTACGGCCTTCGCGGGATGGCAAAGATGGAGCTATGGGTCAGTCTTATCGCCTTGGCCGTCTTTATTGGCCACCTCTACCCTATTTATCTGAAATTTAAAGGCGGCAAAGGAGTGGCTACGGCTCTGGGTGTTTTTATTGTCCTCATACCGGGGGCTGCGTTTTCGGCCTTTCCGGTATTTATAACTGCTGCCTGGATCTCCGGATATGTATCGGTGGGGTCGCTTACTGCGGCCGCGGCCATGCCTTTACTGGCCTGGCTGTTCAGCCATTCAAAGATATATACAATGCTGGCTGCGGTCATGGCCGTGCTTATCTGGCTAAAACACAAAGACAACATCCGGCGGATGTTAAACGGAAGTGAAAAATCCTGGCGCAAAGGCTAGAGCTTTTTTAGCTTGCCCTGACATCTTCTTTGAGTGCGGGAGGGGCGGCGGGCCGCCCCTTTTCTTTTCGTCGTACTATTATAATCTTCGTCTTCGCTTTCCAGGCCTTTGGTAGCGCAGTACAGGGCCTCCACCATCTTTTCCTCAAATTCATACGGGGGTATTACGGCAGCGTTTTCCTTCAAGGCAAAGGAGGCGATGTCTGAATCTGCAGTAATTACAACGGCCCTTTCCCCCTCTTCACGCACAATTCTCTTTATAACCTCATCGGCGGTTTCCCCTAGCCGTGAATAGATGACACGAATTCCACTCACCCGGTCATGACTTTCTTTGCAATCTCCGCCCTTCCACCCATCGAAAATCACGGTAATAGGATGGCCCTTTATGGTCTTGTAGCGGGCAAGATTCCCGATCAGGGCCTCACGCCCCTTCTGGAAATCCTGTAGCTCTATAGAACTCAGGCGCGGCGATTGTCTTATCAGGTTATAGCCATCTATAATTAAGTGCAGAGCCAATGGTCAGACACCCTGTTCCAGGCCAGAGATATAATCGACAATACGCGCCAGATCCTCTTCTGAATAAAAATCGATCTCGATTTTTCCCCGTTTACCACGCCTCGAAATACGAACCCTGGTTCCCAGATGTCGCATTATCTCCTCGGCCAGCGAAAGGGTATGACTATCTGGTTGTCTTTTGTCCGTTGGCCGGTGCGGTTTTTTCAATCTTCGCACCAGGGCCTCGGTTTCCCGCACGGAAAGGCCCTTCTTTATGATCGTATCTCTGACCATCCGCTGGCCTTCCGGGTCCTCAATCCCAACCAGCACCCGGGCGTGTCCCATACTGAGGTCCTCCGCCCACATATTTTCCTTTATGTAATCCGGCAGCTTGAGCAAACGGAGAAAATTGGCCACGGTGGAGCGCTCTTTTCCTACACGAGAGGCCAACTCTTCCTGCGTCAGGCCAAACTCCTGCGTGAGTCGGTTATAGGCCTCGGCCTCCTCCAGGGGATTCAAATCTTCGCGCTGGATATTTTCAATCAGGGCCAGCTCTAAGACCTCCGCAGGGGAGACATCCTTGACGATAATTGGTATGTTCTTCAGTCCTGCTTTCTGGGCGGCGTGCCACCTTCGTTCCCCGGCGATAAGTTCGTAGCCTGAATCGACACGCCGTACGATTATGGGCTGAATAATCCCTTTTTCTTTTATCGAAGCGGCCAGTTCTTCTATCCGATCGTTCTTTATTACCCTGCGCGGCTGGTAAGGATTGGGTCTTACCTCTTCAATGGTACAGGAAAAAATCGCCGGCTCTTTTTCCTCTTGCGTCCCCTTGGGCAGCAACGCCTCCAGACCTTTTCCTAAGCCGGTTTTTTTAATCATATAACCTTCCTTTCCTCTCTGGCCAGAAACTCCCGGGCCAAGGCCAGATAGGACTGCGTCCCCTTTGAATATTTATCATACAGCAGCACAGGCTTGCCGTGACTGGGGGCCTCGCTGAGACGGACGTTTCGAGGAATAATAGTATCGAAAACCTTTGCCTGGAAATGCTTGTGTACTTCGCTAACCACCTGGTGGGAAAGATTGTTCCGGGCATCAAACATGGTAAGAACCAGTCCGGCAACCACAAGCTTGGGGTTTAGAGACTGCTTTATAAGGCGTATGGTCTGTACGAGTTGGCTCAAGCCCTCCAGGGCATAATATTCACACTGTAATGGTATCAGGACGGCATCTGCGGCCGTAAGGGCGTTGACTGTAAGCAGGCCCAGGGATGGCGGACAATCTAAAAAAATATAGTCAAATCGAGATATAACCGGCGCCAAGACCTTAGATAAGACTGTTTCACGTGAAACAGTCTGTACAAGCTCAATTTCTGCACCAACCAGGTCTATGTTAGCCGGTATAACAGAAAGGTGGGGTACTTCTGTAGGCCGCACCACCTCATCAAGCGATACCTCATTAATAAGCAAGTCATAGAGGCTTTTTCCGATATTTTTCTTTTCGAGGCCCAGCCCGCCCGTGGCATTGCCCTGTGGATCGCAATCCACCAGAAGGACCTCACAGCCTGAGAAGGCCAGAGATGCGGCCAGGTTTACGGCCGTTGTGGTTTTACCAACACCGCCTTTTTGATTAGCCAGACAGATGATTTTTCCCATGATAAAGTGAAGTTACCACAAAACGTTTTCCTTGCAAAGGACATTTATGTCCCAGGATATTGAGTTGTTTCACGTGGAACAACTCAACCTGTGGTCGTTAATTATTTGATGTTATTGGTTAACATATAATCAGTCTAAGACAGACTTCGTGATCGATATACTGTGTGCCCTATGCTGGGCATCTACAAATTTTTTATCAAAGGGTATTAACAAGTTTTGTAATCGCGTTGCCCCCAACCCCGCTCCTTTTTGTAACAATTTGAATATATTGGAAAAAATTATCGGCCCAATAGGGTACGGTTTTTGCGACTGCCTGATATTAAAGAATCACGTATTAATTCCGATAACATAAAGCAAGGGCTTTTTGAGGCCTTGCTTGTGCCTATACAGATGCGCAGAGAACGTATGTTTATTGAGGTAAGTTAGATATGGAAAAAATCTGTCTGGCTCGGAGGAGATGGGAAGGTAATAACGTTGCAGAGAGAGACTTGCAGCCGCCGATAGACTTGCCGGCTCCATCTGAACCGGGCATTACCATCGAACCCAATGAGGCAATTAATTCTTTAGTTAAGTCTTTGATCGCTATCGGCAACAAAGACTATGGCGAGTCCAGGGCCACGTTGAAGAAGTTTGACCTGGAGGTTAGATATGAATCGTTTTCCCCCATCAAGGTTACGGTGTATGTCACACCTGCCCAGCCGCAGACTGATAAACAATGGCTTACCGTGGAAGAGACCGCCCGATCTCTCCAGGTAAGCACAGCTACGGTTTACAAGGAACTCTTAGCCGGAAAATTGGTCGGGCTTAAGATAGGGCGGCAGTGGCGTGTGTTTAGACCCGGATTGGACGGGGGAGCCTGGGAGGGATTAATATGACCTATTACAGATATTGGGGATTGAATCGGCCGCCGTTTGATAATGTGCCTGATCCGAAGATGTATTGGCCGCAGAATCCCGGCTTGGAAGATGCCATATCAGAGATTTTATTTGCCATTAAAGAGGGGAATGAGTGTCTGGCGGTAATAGTAGGGGATATTGGAACAGGAAAGACATTGGCCTTACGTATTCTCTTGAACGAATTAGGCCCGGATAAATACAAGATAGCCTTTCTTACTAATCCCACGCTGTCTTTCACACAGATAATGCGCGAGATCATCGGCCAGTTGGAAAATAAGAAGGTAGTTACGAAGTGGAAAGACCATTTACAGGAGGAAATTAATCAGATCCTTTATCGAACAGCCGACGAGGGTAAACAGGTAGTTATATTCATCGATGAAGCCAATGTCCTGAACCCGGCCAGCTTACAGGGGCTGCGGCTTCTCACCAATATGCAGGATGACCGCCAGAATCTGGTGACTTTTGTACTTGCCGGCCAGAAAGAGTTGGCGCAAAAGCTGGAAAGACCGTCGATGGAAAATCTCTACCAGCGCATCGGGGTTTATTGTAAGGTAAGGGGGCTAGACTCCCCAGAACTAGTTGCGGGGTATATAGCTCATCGGCTAAAACAGGTCGGATGTTCCAGAGAGATATTTACTGAACAGGCAGTCAGGGCTATATGGAAACATTCTCGTGGTGTGCCGCGGGTGGTCAACAAGATATGTAAATTATGCCTTAAGGCCGGTGAGACCAATCAGCTTCAATTCATAGATGAAACCATGGTAGAAAACCTTGCCTATATGTTTAAAAAGGGCTTTTTTAAGAAAGACAAGGCGAACGCCAGGAAAGAACGGCCTACAGAGCCGGAGGCTCAAGCCCCGGTATATCTACAAGAGGAGAGTGCTGAAAACAAGAGGTCAGAAGAAGTAATACCTGAGACACAGGAGGAAGAAAACATACCTTCTCTGGAGTCGGGCGCCGTATATAAGGCCGCGACATTAAAAGACGATTCCTCATCATCGGAACTTTTAGCGGTTAAGTCTTCACGCCAAGGCGCATCTTCGACCCAGGCGAGCAGCAAGGAAAAGGAGCCTGTCACTGCAGAACACACCGTCGCAGTAGAGACCGATGCAGAGAGGCCCGTCCAAACCGGAGAGCACGTCCCGGCGCAGCTACGACCGGATGCTGAGGACGAAGGACAACCATGGCCAGAGATAGAAGATCTGGTTAAACATATCCCTCCTGAAATTTTAAATCGGCTTTATGCTATGGAGGAGCGGCAGCTTTACCGCTTGGCCGGCCAACTAGCCGCCAGTCAACTACGTGAAAATGAGACCCTGAAGAATACCGCAGATCCCATTGTGCAGTGGGAAAAGATGCGGAGCGCGATAGTGATGTTACTTAAAAAATTTTCCAGACTTAATCAGGTCGGACAGGCCACCGAATATCGTTAGTTAAAGAATGATGGTCTTGTAAAAAGTCAATCTCTCACGCAAAGGCGCAAAGAAAAATAAAAATCTGGAAATCAAGTCGTGCCAAAGGCAGATTCGCCGAGGCGAAAAATCAGGATAAAAGATTTTTTCATGAGTTTCTGAGTTCCAAATTTTATTCTTTTTTCGGCCTTGCGTGATATTTTGGACCTTTTACGAGTTCACAAAGAATAGTCTGAAGAACCTGTAAGTTAACCCCGGTAGCAGTCCTATCCATTACCGAATGCACTCCTGGGCCTTGGATAAGAATCGGTAGGATTTTATTTCTTTGTCCAGAAGGCTGTGTACAAAATTTTCCAGGATAGGTGTGCTTTCGGCCAATGGTTGAGCGCTAAAATGTAGTCGGGAAAGCTTGGCTAGAGACGTTTTTTGGGCTAACGAGAGGAGTTTTACAGTGCCTGGCGAAAGACGATTTTTTAAGGGAAGATTAAAGGCGCAGTCAGAGCAGACAATGCCCCCCTTTTCATAATTAAAACTATAAGAAACCTGTCCACCTTTCCATAGATTACAGTTAACACAAGCTATAAAATTAGGGGCATAACCGACTATGGTGAGGAGGCGCAGGTGAAAAATTACAGATAGAGGGGCTAAAGAGGCGCCTTGATCGACCATGCGAAGGGCCCATAGTAAAAGATAGAAAAGTTCGGCATGGGGATCACGATCCCTTACCCAGGCATCTACCAGTTCACAGAAATAAGCGGCATAAGCAAATCTTTCGGGCGCCTTTCGTATGGAAGGAAACGATTGCAGCAGGTCACATTGGTCGATTCTGGTTAGAGATGAACGCTGTTTTTCCCAGAGAATAGGCCGGACGAAGGAAAATAGATCCAACTGGTTGGCAAAGCGCCTGCGGCTCTTTTTAGCGCCCTTGGCAATGCTTGTTATTTTACCTAAAGAATATGTAAAGAAGGTAATAATCTTGTCAGATTCACCAAAGTCCTTATGGTTAAGTATGATGGCGGGTGTTTTGAGGAGAGGCATAGGCTTTAATCCACAGATTACGCAGATTTTCTTGAATTATTGGTTAATTTCCTTGATTCGGGATAGATCACATTACCTTGGGGTTTGGCAGCGGCAGAGTAATATCCACTACCTGCCCGCTATCCCCAAGGGGCTTCATTTGCTCGCCATCCAGATAAAGATCCATGCCGCCGGCGTTGCCTATAATTAGCCTTATTTTGTTACCCATCGTCCAGGTGATGGTTTCACCTGCCTTAAAGGAGTACTCCTGCAGGTTCTGTTCGTCAATCACCGCCTGCACCCACGTATTTTCTTTAAAAACGGCCCGTAACTCATGTTGCTTTTCGTAGATGTGCCCGGGCGTGATATTTTGGAGTTGAGGCGGCTCCTGTGCTTTCGCTTGAGGAGCAGGAATGTTTGTTTGTTCGGGGGCATCTGTTTGGGCCTGGTCAAGAACACGATTGGCCTCGACCGGTCGTGGATGCGCCGGGGCGGAGCTTTTGGACAAGGGCGGTTGTTCTTTTTTAAGGGGTTCCTTTTTGCCGATAGTAACCACGAGACTCAAGAGAAAGACAACGATAATGATTGATATAGATATCTTAAGGAGTTTTCTATGACTGGAAAAGAACAGCCATATCTTCTTTTCGGGTTTTTCGGGAGGAGGGCTAGTTTCTTCTTGATGTTCGGATGATGTAGTCTGAGGCTGATAGCGGAGGAGGACGTCGTTAGGATCTAACCCAACATATTGAGCATAGCAACGGATAAAGCCCCGAACAAATACCTCTGCCGGAAGCCTTTCCGCTTGCCCATCTTCTATGTTTCTTAGAATGCCGATATTAATTCTGGTAGCATTGGCAACCTCTTCCAGGGTTATGTTTCTGAGTTCCCTCTCGCGTTTTAGATAATCGCCGATAGACTCCATGTGCCCCCCGGTTTTTGGTTTTTATATATAGATCGGCAAATTTTTCCGATTAAAAAATAAGGGGCAGGAACCTTTATTTTTGGTTTCCGTACCGTTGGCGCTCAAAGTAAGACCTCTATATATGACCTATCGCGAAGCTCTTTTATCCAGACCATAAAACGCTTGTTCACATCTTGCTCAAACAGCACTTGATATATTTCTTCCCTTGCCTCTTCAAATGTTTTTTCTTTTGATCCCTTAATATCTATAACTTTAAAGATTTGATAGCCGATAGGAGTTTCAACTACGGAACTTACTTCTCCGGTTTTAAGAGAGGTAATAACGTCCTTCATATATGGCGCCAGCTCATTTTTATCCAGATAGCCCAGATTGCCGCCCTCAGATGCGGTGGGATATCCGGAAAACTGCCTGGCCAGGCCTTCAAAATCAGCCCCATCCTTAGCCCGCTGGCGGATATCTTCGGCCTTTTTAAGGATAGCGTGTTTTTCTTCCTCACTACAACTACCGGGTATGCTGAAGACAATATGCTGAACCCCATATTCTTGTTGGCCGGTATAACTGTGTTGGTTATCTTTATAATACTCTCTGAGTTTGTCTTCAGTTATAACGATCTTGGCATTGATTGCCTGGCTGATCAATTTGAAGCGTTCTATCTGTTCCTTGAGTTTCTGGCGGTACTCTTCCATGGAGATGCCGTCCTGTTCCAGGCGGGCCGTCAGTTGTTCCCTGGTTATCCCATGATCACGAATAATTTTTTCGACGGCCGCATCGACTTCTGCCTCAGACACAGACAATCCGAGCCTTTTTGCCTCCTGCTCAGCCAGCTTTCGCTCAATAAGGTGATTAAGCACCTCGGTTCTTATTTTCCCTTTTTCTCTTTCTATGGCGGCGGCTGAAGCCTCCTGCTGGAGTTGACCGATAACACGCTGTTCTTCTTTGCCCAATTCCGCCAGGGTTATGACGTCTTCATTGACGATGGCTACAATACGATCGACAATTTCGGCAGAACTTACCACAGGGAGGAGAAAGATAAGCGAAAAGATGAGAAGAAAAAAGAAATTGATCGGTTTCATGGTCAAGGTTTCATTATGAGAACATAAAATGTAATCTTTACTTGTAGTTGGACATTAGCATCTTACAAAAGGGCTTGCAAGACTTTTTTGACTTCCTCAAGTATCTGTACCCCTTCATCACCGGGTAGGGCCGCATAGAGTTTATTCTCAGGAGTAAAGCGGTACTTACCCCGGTTACGACGGATTAACGACAGGATTGTTTCCGGATGAAGTCTGGTCTTATCGCTGAAGCTCAAGATAACATGACCATTAGCGCTGTCCAGGCGGTGCACCCTGAGTTTCTTGAGATCCTGTTTGATTTCCATGATAGACATGAGGTCTTCGACCTCGGGGGGTATGGGGCCATAGCGGTCTGTTAGTTCATCCTTTATGTCTGAGAGCGCCGTAACCGTATCTGCCATAGTTAAGCGGCGGTAGGTAATGAGACGCTGATCCGGCTCCGGCAGATAGTTTTCCGGTATGTAGGCAGAAACCTTAAGATTAATTTCCGGCTCAAACTCTTCTTCAACCGGGGTACCCTTAAGTTCGTTTACGGTCTTTTCAAGGAGATCCAGATACAGGTCATAACCCACTACCGCAATATGTCCGGTCTGGCTGGTTCCAAGTATATTGCCGGCGCCTCTGATCTGGAGGTCACTCATGGCCAGCTTAAAACTGGATCCCAATTCGCTGAGATCCAATAAGGCCTCGAGCCTTTTTTGGGCATCCCTGGTAAGGTGGGCCGGTGACGGGACTAACAGGTAGGCATAGGCCTGCTCTTTAGAGCGCCCCACACGGCCACGGAGCTGGTAAATCTCGGCCAGACCAAGGCGATCAGCCCGGTTGATGATTATGGTATTAGCCGAGGGAATGTCCAGGCCGGACTCGATAATAGTAGTGCAGACCAATACGTCTATCTCCCGGCGTACAAATCTCACCATGATCTCTTCCAGCGCCCTGCTGGAAAGCTGTCCGTGGGCGATGGCTATGCGCACCTCCGGGACCAGCCTCCGCAAACGTTCGGCCACCGCCTCAATGCCGGCCACCCGATTATGCAGAAAGAAGACCTGACCGCCGCGTTGATATTCCCGGATGATGGCCTCCCGTATTACATTATCATCGAACCTGGTTACGTAGGTTTTAACCGGGATACGATCCTGAGGAGGTGTGCTTATTACGCTAAGATCGCGTACACTGAGGAGGGACATCTGAAGGGTACGGGGAATAGGTGTTGCCGTCAGGGTGAGGACATCTAAGGTCTTCTTAATTTTTTTCAGTTGTTCTTTATGCCTGACGCCAAAACGGTGTTCTTCATCTATAATAAGTAGTCCCGGGTCGTGAAATTTAATATCCTTTTGCAACAGGCGGTGCGTACCGATGACGATATCTACCTTGCCCTCCGCCAGGCTGGACAGGATCTGTTTTTGTTCCTTGGCGGTGCGGAAGCGGCTGAGACAGGCCACAGCTACCGGAAAGGGAGAAAGACGGCGGCTGAAGGTCTGAAAATGTTGTTCGGCAAGGACAGTTGTGGGTACCAGTATGGCTACCTGCCTGCCGTCCATTACGGCCTTAAATGCCGCGCGCAAGGCCACCTCGGTCTTTCCATAACCTACGTCCCCGCATATCAATCGATCCATAGGCCGGGGTGAAGTCATGTCTCCTATGGTATCTTCTATGGCGGCTATCTGGTCCGGGGTCTCTTCATGTTCAAAGGATAGCTCGAACTCCTTATAAAGACTATCAGGTGGTGAAAAGGCAAAGCCCTTTTCCACCTTCCGCCGGGCGTAGATATCCAGCAGCTCCAGGGCCACCTTCCAGATGGCTTCCTGGACCCGTTTCCGGGCGAGTTGCCAGGACTTTCCGCCTAATTTGTTGATTTGCGGGCTATAACCTTCTACGCCTATATATTTTTGCAGTACATTGAGTCTATATACAGGCAGATAGAGCTTATCTCCATCCCGGTATTCCAATAACAGATAGTCGTTGGCGGTGTTATCTACCTCCAGCCGGACCAGATTACGATACATGCCAATGCCGTGGTCGCGATGAACGATCAGGTCGTCAGGCTTAAGCTCGCTAAAGTCTAAAATGGGGGAAAACTTTTTCTTTATGGCCGCAGCCGGTTTTTTTACCCTTTCACCGAACAGCTCGCCCTCAGTCATCAGAATAAGCCTATAGGCGGGAAAGCGGAAGCCGCGCGAGATATCTCCGGTATGGATGCGCACCTTTTGATTCGATGATTCCAGGGCAAAATGGAAAGGTGTATCCAGTACCTCGGCCTGGATGCGGCAATCGGCCAGAAGCCTCTTAACCTGTTCCGCAGTATGAATCGTGCGGCATACGAGGTAAACAGATTCTCCTTCGTCCAGCCAGGCGGTTATCCGCCGGGTTAAGGCCGTGAAAAGGTCTTCCTGCTCATGACCAGGCTGTGATTCAGCCCTTATATCTTCATTGCCCAGCGTAGCCAGGCGCAATTTTTCGCCGGCACCCGTTTCATCTTCTATGGGTAAGGATATGATGCGTACATGGGAGGCAGCCGGGATCAAATCTGCCCAGTCCTGGTCAATTTGATAAAGATCCTGCGGCTCCGAGCAAAAACGGGAGTCAGCACGGGCGGTTATATTAATTTCTTTGATCTTGTTCTGAAAACGGGCCTGTTCTTCTCCTATTCTTGCAGGATCTATACTCACCAGGAGACCCTCCTGCCTGCCGGCAGGCACGGCGGCCGGGAGGTAATCGTGCCAGGCGGAAAGTTCGGGATAGAATAAAGGCAGGAGGAATTCAGAGCCGGTGAAGTGAATGCGCTGTTCTATCTGGGCCTCGATTTCTTTTATCCCGTCGAGGGCAATATCCCGCTCCATAGCATATTGGCGGATATGTTTCAGGGCATAGGCGGCTTCTTGCTCTCCCAAAATAACCTCATGTACCGGAAGGAGTATGATCTCATTGATCTCGCGTATAGACCTCTGGGTGAGGCGATCAAACTCACGGATGGATTCCACCCAATCTCCAAGACAGTCTATACGGACGGGATTGGTGTGCAGGGGGGAAAAACGTCTATAATGCCACCCCGGATGCTGAAGTCTCCCACTTCCTGCACGAGCGAGGTAGCGGTATAGCCGCCGGCTATCAGCTTTTCTCTTAAGGTCTGGCGGTCGATATCTTCATGAGTAACGATATAATCGACAAAATCGGTCAGCGCCTTTTTGGGCAGCAACTTTTGTAATAGGGCCTCCACCGGAACCACGACGATAAAGTTAGGATCACCGGAGACCATGCGGTAAAGGGTCTCGATACGGCGGCTTACCGTGGTCCTGTGGGGGGATAGTTCGCTGAAAGGAAAGACTTCATAGGGCGGGAAGACAAAGACCGGCCGTTTACAGAAAAAGGCAAACTCCGTGGCATAGAGTTCTGCCTCCTTTAAGCCAGGGGTTACACATATGACAGGGCCGGAGAGTGTTTTTTCGATTTCGGCCAGGGCAAAGGCCAGGGAAGAGCCTTTCAGCCCGGTAACATCTACAAGGCCTCCTCGTGTAATGGATTTTTTCAGGTCGGTTAGGTAATGGGTATCGGTAATCACTCAAACGTTGACGGCTTCGTAAAAAGTCCATTTGCTGCGTTGCGCCGCATCCTTCGTCACTGCGGCGTAGCTACAAGTACGCCTCATTCCTCAGGATTTGCGCGCCTTGCAACTGGAGCTTTTTACTGTGCCGTCCTACCCTCGACTTTTTACGAGTTCATTAAACGTTACTTTAATCAGCGACATCGAAAAACGCAAGACCTGGTCTTCTGGCCATCGCTTTGGGGACTTTCCCCTTTACCCCCAAAACCCCCTTTTTGCTTGACGCCACTATCTTTTTTCTCTATGACTATGATAAAAGACAGTTAATAGCTAAATATAATGTTAGGTCGCATGAGGTAAGTCAGGAATGACCAAGAAATCCATCAGGAGGTGGTTCATCGGTGCCATCGCTGTTTTTACGATCCTCGCAATTGTCGGAATTTTGATCAGTATTTTTGACTGCACCGAAGAGCGAATCGTGTTCTCGACATTCAAGGATCTCCTGCCCATATTTATCGGCATTACTGCGGTATGGCTGGGTTACTGCGCACAAAGGCGCCACGCCTATCAGCAACAGTTAAGATCTTTGTGGTCAAGTCTTGTTGAGGCCGCCCATTGTGCACTTCAGTATTGCCAGTTTGAAATCACGACCGAGGCACAATATCGCACTGTGCTGATTAAGCTTAGTGTTGCTATAGACGAAGTCCGAGGTGTATTCTGCAATCTGCCAGATGCCAACATCAAGAGTGGACTGTATCCCTTTGAGCCGATTAAAAATATCTACCTCCTCGTAGAAGACCTTGGGTTCGGGCCAAGCATTCAGCGATGCGAAGCCCAAACCTGCCATAAAAAGGTATTCGCCCTGTGGAAAGATGTCAGAGATGAGATCCTGAAGGAGTTCGATCGCGAAGTACCTACGTTCCCTCACAGCCACTGGGTTGACTTATCGAAAGCTCGAGTCTATGACGAACACAAAATCCCAAAACAAGCGACCTAACCAGGGCGTGCGGAGGGACCCGCCCGACGTTAAGCGATCAAGGAGGTTATGTGCCAACCTTGGATGACGTGTATCGAAAGTTCGGTGAGGCCTCCGAAGCGGCTCAACTGCTTGAGACCGAACTCGGCAATATCCTCATCAAGATTGGTGTGGCTGAAGAGAACCTCTTAGGCGAACCGAATCCAGAGCTAGCATCGGTGCTTTTCAAGAAGATAAATCGCCAAACTCTTGGGCAGCTTCTTAAGAACGTAAGCAGTTCATCTGAATCTGTTGGTCATCTCGAAGCACTTTTGTCCCGTGCTCTCACAGAGCGCAATCGCCTTTCGCATTCATTTTATCGGCGTCACAACTTTCGCAGAAACTCGGAAGAAGGAAGAGCACTCATGTTGAAAGACCTCGGATCAATACATGACACATTGCTTGAAGCATACAAAGCAGTCATGGTGCTGTCCGGCATTGATCTCAATTCGATTGTCATAGGTCAATTACCAAAACAGCATGTACCGATATGAAGAGATCGCCTGAACCCGAGTGTTGAGTCTGTCGGGAAAGTCTCTCTTCGTAGTTTTGCCATTAATAAAATCAAATAGTTACGAATATGGAGATACTGAAAAGCGGGCTTTTTAACAGATTTATTAGCCACAAAAGGACTTGAAAAACCTGATGGTATGATATATTGTAATACCAGAGGTGAAAATATGGGCACTGCCAAGATTGCCATCACTATCGAAGAAGAAGTACTTGGGAAGCTGGACAGATTAGTTTCTTCCAAAGTCTTCCCCAATAGGAGCAAGGCAATACAGGAGGCCATCAAAGAAAAACTTGCTCGTGTCAACAGGAGTCGTTTAGCGAGAGAGTGCGCCAAGCTCGATCCGGACCTTGAAAAGGCTGTTGCCGAGGAAGGGTTCTCGCGGGAAATCGAAAAATGGCCAGAATACTGAGGGGCGATATCTACTGGGCGAATCTGGATCCGATAAAAGGGCACGAACAATCCGGCCAAAGGCCGGTGCTTGTCCTCAGCCAGGATGTTTTCAATGATCGATCGGGCGTCGTAATTGCCGTTGCCCTCACAAGTCAACCGCCAAAAGCAGGATTTCCTCTTACCCTCCCTCTTTCCAGTCGAGCTCTTCCAAAGCAATCGTGGGTAAAGATCAGCCAGATACGTACCCTATCGCAGGAACGTCTCGGAAAGCGAATTGCGAAAGTATCGCCGGAAGAAATTGATCTCGTAATCGAAGGCCTAAATGAAATTATCGGTGGCTAACCAGAGGCTTCCCGAAAAGAATTTCAAGCTTCTCAAAGACGACCCACAGCGCCCCCCATTACATTGTTACACGAACGACCTTGATGTTTGGGTTGGGTACTGTCAAAAGTTTCATGAAAAGTTAACCGCAGGAAGCGCAAAGAGGAAGGGAGCAGAAGATTATCTAACATCTTGTTTTTCGATAAATGCTTTGCGGTCTCTGCGTTCTCTGCGGTAAATTTTTTGACAATACGATCTATAGAAAAAGGGGGCTGAATCTATTAGAAAAATATCCGGAAATATAATCGGCCTTAAGGTTAACCAGGTAAAAAGACTGGAAAATATCTATCGCCGTAAGATCCCACCTAAAGACATAATCACCCCTGAACTAGCCAGATATATTACCGAGTTGTCGCGGGAGATCAATCGTCAGATAGGCATATTGATAAAGCGGTCCGGCGAGATAGAATATGTCATGGTCGGCGACCACCGGAATATTACTATTCCGGCTTTATCGGATTACCGTGCAGGGAGCAGCCGTTTACGGGGCTTGAGGTGCATTCACACCCATCTGGAGGATGAGCCCCTTACCCAGGATGATTTGACGGATTTGGCCATCCTTCGTCTGGATATCATGGCCGGCATAATTGCCCGACCAGATGGCCTTCCGGGATTGGTACATGCCGCCCACCTCCTGCCCAGACCGGTAAGGGGAGAAAACATCTTTTTTCTAGAGCCTAAGATACCGGCACAGTTGGATATTGATTTTCAGGGCTTGATTCAATCTCTTGAGGACGAGATTGCCCGTGAGCAGGCCTTAGAAACAGTGGGCGGGAAAAAAGATCGCGCCTTCCTTATTGATGTCACCACCTCCTCCCGTGAAGCGGCGGAGGAGTCTCTGGAGGAACTGAGGGATTTGGCGCGAACCGCCGGGGTTGAGGTGCTGGATTCCATTATTCAGCGGCGAGATAAAATACACCCCAAGTACATAATGGGTAAGGGGAAACTCGGCGATTTACTGATAAAGACACTGCAGAGGGGCGCCAATCTGCTGATATTTGATCATGAGTTAAATCCTTCCCAGATACGTTCCATTACCGACTTTACAGATATGCGGGTTATTGACCGCACCCAGCTTATCCTGGATATTTTTGCCCGGCGCGCCCGGAGCCGGGAAGGCAAGATACAGGTAGAAATGGCCCAGTTGAACTATCTTTTACCGCGGCTGGTTACCAGAGACGATGCGCTTTCCAGGCTTACCGGAGGCATCGGCGGACGCGGCCCTGGTGAGACCAGGCTGGAGATAGATCGCCGCCGGGTGCGCGAGCGCATCACGCGACTTACCAAAGAACTCAAATCCATCAGCAAGCAGAGGGAGCTAAGGCGCAAAACGCGCAAGCGGAAAGATATACCGATAATATCCATTGTTGGTTACACCAATGCCGGAAAATCTACGCTGCTGAACGCCCTTACCAAAAGTCAATTTCTGGCCGAGGACCGCCTGTTTGCCACCCTCGACCCGGCCAGCCGGAGGATTCGCTTCCCCCGGGAGGCCGAGGCTATAATAACCGATACGGTAGGCTTTATTCGTGATCTGCCCCAGGCCTTATTCGAGGCCTTTCGGGCCACACTGGAAGAACTTCAGCATGCCGATGTTATTATTCATCTCATAGACATAAGTAATAAAAATTTTCGAGAACATATAGAGGCAGTAGAACATATTCTGGAGACCCTGGAACTGCATCACGTTCCCAATATTAAAGTCTTCAATAAAATAGACCGGGTATCGCCGGATTATGTCGCTACCCAAAGCCGGGCCTATAATGCCCTGGCCATTTCGGCCATGAACCCTGACACCCTGTCGCCATTTATTGAAACCATTCAGGGCATAGTGGAGAAGGCTCATACCCAGGTAAAAGAGATATGATCGGTTATTTTGGGATTGCTATTAAGTCCTGATTTGCTAAGATAGTGGAATAACATGAAAAGAATTTTTAAAACTTTGTGTGCCTTGTGGTTAATCTCTTGACAAGACTATAGGGATTTCAGGAGGAACAAAAAATGAAGTTACCGAAAACTGTTGTTGTCCTTGGCCTTGTCTCCTTCATTGTATCCTGCGCTACAGCCCCGGAATGGGCTAAGACCAAGACTGCCCAGGGGGCGGCGATTGGGGTTGGCGTAGGGGCAGTAACCGGCGCCATCGTCGGCGAGGGTAAGGGCGCGGTAGTTGGTGGCGTTATTGGTGGGTTGGCTGGGGCAGGCATCGGTTACTATCTTGACCAGCAGGCTAAGGAACTTGAGCAGGTACCCGGTGTTCAGGTAGATAGGAAAGAGGACCGCCTGGTAGTGACCATGCAGGACAATATCCTCTTTCAGACGAATTCGGCCGAATTGAGTAAGAATTCTGCGGTGACACTGGAAAAGACGGCCGATATTCTAAAAAGATATCCGGAGACCCGCATAATTGTTAAGGGCTACACAGATGATGTCGGTTCTGAAGAATACAATTTTAAGCTCTCGGAGCGCCGGGCCTTAATGGTTAGAAACTTTCTGGTAGGAGCGAAGGTCGGGCCAGGGCGTGTAACCGGCGTTGGTTACGGAGAATCATTTCCTGTAGCTGATAACCGTACGGCCGCCGGCCGGCAGAAGAACCGTCGCGTGGAGATGGAGATTATACCCCAGCAGGGGAGCTGAGACTAATAATAAAAGCAGGAAGTTCCAGGGGCAATATCTATTTTGTACATTGATATGAGCGAGAATTATGCCTACGGTTGAGAAAATACTGATTGTAGATGACGATGCAGTGGTCAGGGGTTTTATAAATGATGCCCTTACAGGCAGCGGTTATGAGTGTCTTGAGGCCTCGATGGCCCGGGAGGTTGTTGCTCTAATGGCTGAGCACCGGATTTCGCTCATATTATTAGACATTAAGCTTCCTGATCAGGACGGATTGAGCCTCTTGCCACAGATAATGGAACGAGATGAAGATATCTGTGCAGTTATGATGACCGGTGTAGTAGATATTCGAACCGCAGTCTTTGCCATCCGGAGCGGGGCCTTTGATTACATTATCAAGCCGTTCACAGTGGATGAGCTGCATGTTGTGGTAGCGAGGGCCCTTAATAAAAGACGTTTAGAGATTGAAAATAAAGAGTACCAGCGAAGCATAGAAGAAAAGAACCTTAGGCTGGAGATATTGCATGACCTCTCCGTAAAGGTGGCTTATTACCTTTTAAGCACAGTCGAACTGGAAGACATCTTCAGGACCATACTGGTTGGTATCACTGCAGGCGTGGGATTAGGGTTTAACCGTGCCTTTTTGGCATTATTTGATGATGGCGGCGTGTTGCGGGGGAAAATGGCCGTTGGGCCGGACAGCCCGGAAGAAGCCGGAAGGATATGGTCGGCATTGCAGGAGACGAAATATACACTGGCCGAGGCACTTGAGAAATGTGGTCGGGCCTGTCAGCCTCAGGACGCAAGGGTTAACCGGATTGTTCGCGGGATAACGGTGCCCGGCACAGACACGGATCATGTTTTTATACGGGCGGCACAGGAACGGCGTGCATTTCATGTGCTGGGGAGACGTATTGATGGCCGGCCGGTGAGAGACGATATTGTAGATCTCTTTGGTGTTGACGAGTTTGCGGTTGTTCCACTCTGTTCCCCGTACCGGGTACAGGGCATTATTATTGCCGATAATTTTATCACCGGCAAGCCGATCAAGGAAGAGGACATCGCCGCCATTGAACTCTTTGCCAACCAGGCCAGTATGGCCATAGAAAAGAGCAGACTTTACTCAGAATTGGCTGCCAAACTGGCTATGCTGGAGACCGCTAATAAAGACTTACAGGAAAGCCGGGATATGTTGATCCGGGCTGAGCGGCTTTCGGCCATAGGCGAGATGGCTGCCCAGATAGCCCATGAGATGAGGAATCCGTTGGCCTCGATCGGAGGCTTGGCCCGGTTTATACAGAGGCATACGAAGGAGGATAAACACCGAAAGCATCTGGATAGTATTGTAAAAGAGACGGAGAAAATGGAAGAGATTCTGGCCCAGGTATTTAAATTCATTCAATCTCCGCAATTGACGCTGAGCCGGCAAAATTTGAATGATATAGTGTCTTCCTCCCTTGGCGCCCTCAGCCCTTCGTTTGAGAAATTTCACGTTGAGGTAGAAACAGATTTTGCCCCGGATATGCCTGATTCAGAGCTTGATGGTAATCAGATGAGACAGGCTATTATTAATATATGCAAAAACTCTGTCGAGGCTATGCCTTCAGGTGGGCGGCTCAGGATCAGCACCCGGCTTACCCCCCAGAACATAGAGGTTGAGATTAGTGATACCGGAATGGGCATGCACGGAGAGATGCTGGATAGGGCCCGACAACCCTTTTTTACAACCAAAACTTACGGCGTTGGTCTGGGATTGAATATAGCGGAACAGATTGTCAGGGCGCACAAAGGCAAAATGGATATTTCCAGCGGGTTAGATGCCGGGGTGCGTGTTAATATTACCTTGCCGCGCAGCGCAGAGGACAGGTCTTGACAGAGATGCTCGTCGATAATTATAACCGGACCATTACCTACCTTCGCTTATCGGTTACAGATCATTGCAACCTGCGTTGTCAATACTGCATGCCCCCCGGTGGTGTCCGGAAGATTGCCCGTGAAGAGATATTGCGCTATGAGGAATTTTTACGCCTGGTGCAGGTTTTAATCCCATTGGGCATAAAGAAGGTTCGGCTGACAGGAGGAGAACCCCTGGTTCGCCGCGGCATTACCGAATTTATCCGGTCACTCAGGCGCATCGATGGGCTCCGGGCAGTCTGTCTCACTACGAACGGCACCCTTCTGGGGGAAAAAATTGATGAACTGTATGCGGCCGGTATTAATAGGATAAACATAAGCCTGGACACCTTAGACGCGCAGAAATATCATGTGATAACCACCCGCCCTTTCTGGCATAAGGTCTGGGAAGCTATTGAAAAGGCCCTGTCATTCGGTGATGTCGAGGTTAAGCTTAATGTGGTAGTTATGAAGGGCATAAACGATGACGAAATAGAGGCCTTTGCCCGTCTGGCCTATAAATATCCCTTGCAGGTGCGGTTCATAGAGTTTATGCCGGTTGGCTGTGGAAGCCGATGGAACGGTGATGTCTATATGCCCGGGGCTGAGTGCATGGAGCGGGTAAGGAAAGTGGGGGACCTGTTGCCTCTGAGGCATAAAGAGGATGCGGGGCCGGCCGTAGTTTACACGTTTGCCGGGGCGGCAGGTGAAATAGGCTTTATAAACTCTATTAGTCAGAGTTTTTGTGCTTTCTGTAACAGGATGCGTATCACACCGGATGGACAACTGAGGATGTGCCTTTTTTCAGATGACGAACTGGATGTAAAAAAATATCTACGCTCTGGTATGCAGGATGCAGAATTGGCAGGATTAATACTAAAAGCGGTTAAACAAAAACCCCTTGAGCATGCGGGATATGGCCGTTTAATACATCAGTGCCGCCGTCAGATGTCGCAAATTGGGGGCTGAGGACCTCAGGCAATATCCTCAATCTTACGAATTCCTTCCCCCCAGTTTTCTACCTTGAATTCTTTATACGGGATAACGATCTTATCTTTTTCTTCAATGAATATCATTTGCTTCTTATAGTCAAGCAGGAGGGATATCTTAAATATCAAGTTGTCGCCTTCTATGCCCTCCAGAGAGACCTTCTCCTCAAGATATGAGTATTCCTTATTTATAATAATTTCTTTAACCCGATCCTTAGTAAGTTTTTCTTTTTCTTCCAAAAATCCAGGCATAGCGTCCTCCCGCTAATGGACTATGTGCCCATTTGTTAATGGTTACCACAGTTGCGCAAGCAAAGTCAATCAGTTATACTGCCGCCTAGATTAGGTATAAGAGTGCTTTTCTGATTCACCTTGACAAGTCGGCCTCACTCGGTAATATAAGGATTCTAACTTTAACAGAGCCTCTTGCAAAATTGTCTGTCATCCCCGAATGATTCTATCAGGGATATTGTTTTTACTTGAATAAAACCAGATTCCCGATCAAAAGCGTTGCGGAAATGACAAAAAATGGAGTTTTGCAAGAGCCTTTATAGAATCAAAATTGCTGTTTGAAATGTTAAAAGAAGAGGAAAGCCCGGGGTATCACGAAAGCTTTATGCGTAAGGCCCTCGAGGCCGCCGGCCAGGCCCAAACTACAGGGGAGGTTCCGGTGGGGGCGGTTCTTGTGGGAGAAGATGACCAGATTTTAGGGGTGGGCTACAACCAGGTCATCGCACTGAGTGATCCCACGGCCCATGCGGAGATACTGGCTCTCCGCCAGGCGGCGACCCATGTTAACTACAGATTACCGGGAACAACTCTTTACGTCACTATCGAGCCTTGTTTGATGTGTGCCGGCGCTATCTTGCAGGCCCGGGTCAAGAAATTGGTCTTTGGTGCGTATGATCCTAAGGGAGGGGTGTTCGGTTCGCTGTATAATCTGGCTCAAGACCACAGGCTAAACCATCGCATCGAGGTCATTTCAGGTATTCTGGCTGGTGAAGCCCAGTCCATAATGCAGGCCTTTTTCCGGCATAAGCGATCGGGGGAGAGGTACCGAAGTGGCCGTAACGGGGTCGACTCGAAATCGACTTAGGGGCTAATCACTCCTACGTGGGTTCGAATCCCACCCTCTCCGCCAAAAAAATATAGTAACGTCATTAGTCAATAGTCATTAGTCACTGGCAAGAGATACTAATAACTAAGAATTTTCTATAGTTAATCAATGACTAATGACCAGTGACGCAGTTTATCGTAGTATTAGGCTTAGGCCTATCTAAATAGCTTAGTGTTTTGTATGTATGTAGGTAATCCGTGGAGAGATGTCCGAGCGGCCGAAGGAGCACGACTGGAAATCGTGTGTTCCGCCAAAAGCGGGACCGTGGGTTCAAATCCCACTCTCTCCGCCATTTTTAAATAGCAACCAGCAGTCAGCTATCAGATGTCGGTTGTCTTGTTTTTTCGCTGACAGCTAATAGCTGATGGCTGAAAGCGTGAAGCCGGAAACGGTAGTTTCCGGATGAACACTAAACAATTTGATAGCCGGGTCCTGCGCAACGGAAACTTGCGAACCCCGCCAGGTCCGGAAGGAAGCAACGGCAGCGAGAACTTTCGTGTGCCGCAGGGGCGCCTGGCTATCATTAATTTTAGCTATTGGCTATCAGCGTTCAGCGATCAGTCTGCCTACAGAGGGTCTGAACGCTGATACCGGAGCGTTTCCGAAACGGGGATCAAAGAAAATGGCCTACCTCGTCCTGGCCAGAAAGTGGCGGCCGCAAAATTTTTCTGAAGTCATGGGTCAGAGTCATGTGGTACAGGCCCTGCAAAATGCCATCCGGCAGGGACGGGTGGCCCATGCCTACCTCTTTGCGGGGGCCCGTGGTGTCGGGAAGACCTCAGTGGCACGCATCCTGGCCAAGGCTTTAGAATGCGAAAGCGGTCCTACGGAAATACCTTGCAATCAATGTCCTGTCTGCCGGGAGATCACAACTAGTTCATCTGTAGATATCTATGAGATAGACGGGGCTTCTAACCGCGGTATTGACGAGATCCGCGAGTTAAGAGAAAATGCCAGGTACCTTCCCGCCAAATGCCGGTATAAGATATACATTATTGATGAAGTGCACATGCTCACCGAACCGGCCTTTAATGCCCTTCTCAAGACCTTAGAGGAGCCGCCGGCACATGTCATCTTTATTTTTGCTACTACAGAACCGCACAAGATTCCCATTACCATCCTTTCGCGCTGCCAGCGCTATGACTTTAAACGGATTCCCGCGTCAGTGATTACAGGCCACCTTAAGGCCATCATCGATCAGGAAGGTATAAAGCTGAGCGCAGGAGGACTGCGCTTTATTGTCCGGGAGGCCGAGGGGAGTATGCGTGATGCCCTGAGCCTCCTGGATCGGATTATCTCCTATGGCGGGGATGAAGTTGGGGACGAAGAGATAGCCGCTGTCTTTGGCCTTGTTGACCAGAGGCTGGTTATAGAGATGATAGTGGCCATATTTGAACATAACCTTGAGCGAAGTATCGACCTGATAGATCAGATTTATACCCATGGTCAGGACCTAAAACGGTTTTATGCCGACTTGGTAGAGGCCCTTCGAAATCTGGTCATTATTAAGACCTGCCGGAAACCAGGCCCGTTAATAAATGTTGCAGACGATGAAAAAGAAGAACTGGATAGACTGGGGCAGACAAAAAGTACCGAGACCATTTACCTGTATCTCCAGCTGCTGATACAGGGGTGGGAGGAATTGAGAAGATCTTCACAGCCTAGATTGACCCTTGAGATGATACTGATGCGAGCGAGCCTGTTAAAGGATGTTATTCCAGTGGAAAGGATACTGGAAAAGATTTCCATTCTGGCCTCTGGCATTAAAGAGAATGAGGGTCCGTTACCCATCCAGGATCAAACCACGGCCTATCCTCCGGGGTCAGGCCTGGATAGCTGCAGGCACGAAGGGAAAGAACCGGAAGCCCCCTTTGTATCCGGCAGGCCGGAAGATCCGGAGGTCTTTTTGGGTTTCGTTAAAAGCAAGAGCCTCCCTCTGGTCTCGATTCTACAGCAATGTCAGAGGTTGACGGTAAAAAATGATACACTGGTTATTGTGTTTGCCGATCATTCCCTCTCCGATCTCTTAAAAGATCCTTTTTATAACGCACGGCTGCGCGAGATTTGTCGGGAATATTACCAGCGAGACATAAGAATAGACATACTTTCAGAATCAGTGGCAACCCCTGGTCGTGAAACAGCAGAGGAGACAGGCCAGGAACGCACCGTCCGGGAGGAGATAGTAAAACATCCCCTGGTTCAAGAGGCGTTAAGCATCTTAGGCGGACATATTGAGGAGATCAAGATCGAAAAAAGAGCTGATCGTCCGCCGCAGGCGGACTGATAGCCGAACGCCCGTAAAAATGTTTCTAAGGAGTATATGGTGAAAGATCTGGGAGGATTAGTTAAACAGGCACAAAAAATACAGGCTAAGATGGCCAAGATACAGGAGGAACTGGCCGACAAGACCGTGGAAAGCTCTGCGGGTGGCGGGATGGTAACGGTCGTAGCCAATGGCCGGCAGGAAATAGTATCCATAAAGATAGAACGAGAAGTCGTAGACCCTAGCGACCTTGATATGTTACAGGACCTGATCCTGGCTGCGGTAAATGATGCCCTGAAAAAATCTCAGCAGATGATGCAGGAAGAGATGGCCCAGGTCGCTGGTGGCTTTAAGATTCCGGGGCTCTTGTAATCATAGCCATGTCCGTTTTCCCACCGGCCCTTTTACGACTTATCCGAAATCTAGGCAACTTACCTGGTATTGGAGAAAAAACGGCGACACGTCTTGCCTTGGCGATACTCCGTTGGCCCGATGTGAGGGCCAAAGAACTGGCCCAAAGTATTGACGAAGTCAAGAAAAAAATACGGTTTTGCTCTACCTGTTTCAGTTTTACGGAAACCGATCCCTGTGCCATCTGTGCAGACCCCAAACGAGCCACTGACGCGATTTGCGTAGTCGAAGACCCGGGGGATATGATGGCTATAGAAAAATCCGGCGGCTTTAAGGGGCGTTATCATGTCTTGCATGGTGTGCTTTCGCCTATGGATGGGATTGGCCCGGACGAGCTTAAGATAAAAGAGCTTCTTTTACGTATAAAAAACGATCAGGTGAAAGAGGTAATCTTGGCGACCAGCCCAACTGTGGCTGGAGAAGCCACGGCTGCCTACCTGGCCGGATTGCTTCAAAATGAAGATGTAACTGTGACCCGCATTGCCTGCGGAGTTCCCATGGGTACAGACCTTAAATATAATGATGAAATGACCCTCAGGCGGGCATTAGAAGCCAGGACCGGGGCATAAAGCGACAGGCAATAGTCTTTGTTAAATTAATAACAAGCCAAAAGGCTTGACAAAAGAAATGCTGCGTGCTACGCAAAGGCCTCACTGTTAGCAATAAATCGGTTACCAATTTACAGAAGAAGCAAACCGGGTGGAGGAGAATCAAATCATGATCGAGATCAGAATCCATGGGAGGGGTGGCCAAGGGGCGGTTACTTCAGCCGAACTGGTGGCTATTGCAGCCATTGACGACGGGAAGTATGCGCAGGCCTTTCCGAGTTTCGGCCCGGAACGGCGGGGGGCGCCTGTAGCGGCCTTTATAAGGGTAAGCGATAAGCCCATCAGGACGCGGGAAAAGGTTTATGGACCAAATGTGGTCATGGTCCTCGACCCGAGCATTCTTAAAATCGTCAACGTGGCCGCCGGACTGAAAGACGGAGGGACGGTAATTATAAATACCTCCAAGACACCGGAAGAGATGGCCGGGTTATTAAATG
The DNA here is from genome assembly GCA_028715605.1 of Desulfovibrionales bacterium. Classification (NCBI taxonomy): domain Bacteria; kingdom Pseudomonadati; phylum Thermodesulfobacteriota; class Desulfovibrionia; order Desulfovibrionales; species Desulfovibrionales bacterium. The sequence continues at coordinate 100,390 of JAQURM010000001.1, read as the reverse complement.
TCAAGGCAAAGATTGCTACGGTTGACGCTACCAAGATCGCCATGGAGAGTATGGGGGTCCCCATAACCAATACGACCATGCTTGGGGCCTTACTTAAATCTACCGGTATAGTAAGTAGCGATGCGTTAGGAAAGGCCATTGATAAACGCTTCGGTCGCATTGCGGAGAAGAACAAGACAGCCTTCAACCGGGCCATGACTGAAACTATCATAAGGGAGTCGTAATATGGCAAAGATAGACGCCGTAATGGGTTGGAAAAAACTCGATTTGGGCTGTGTCATACGGCAGCCGGGCAGTTCCCGCACCTTCAAAACAGGTGATTGGCGGTCACAACGGCCGGTTGTGGATAGGGACAAATGTATTAAGTGTGGGTTATGTTGGGTTTATTGCCCTGATCTTGCTATGGTCCCGGCAGAGGAGGGGTATTACAAGGTCAATCTGGATTACTGTAAGGGTTGCGGCATCTGTGCCAAAGAATGTCCTAAAGACGCCATTACCATGGTTTTAGAGGAGGATTAGTTAATATGGCAAAACGCATTGGGATGGAGGTTTCCATAGCCGCCAGTGAGGCCGTCAAATTGGCGGATGTCGATCTTATTGCGGCTTATCCGATCACTCCACAGACACATATTGTTGAACACCTCTCGGAGGTAGTGGCAGATGGGGAACTGGACGCCGCTTTTGTTCCGGTAGAATCCGAGCATTCCGCTATGAGCTGTTGTATCGGCTCTTCAGCCGCCGGCGCCCGAACCTTTACGGCTACAAGCTCACAGGGCCTCGCCCTTATGCACGAGATTCTCTTTATCGCCCCTGCCATGAGACTGCCTATCGTCATGGTAGTAGCCAATCGCGCGCTTTCCGGCCCAATCAGCATCTGGAACGACCATAGCGACATCATGTCCGAGCAGGATATCGCCTGGATACAGACCTTTGCGGAGAACGGGCAGGAGGTATTTGACCTGGTCCTGCATGCCTTCCGGGTGGCCGAAGATTCTAAGGTCTTGTTGCCGGTCATTGTCAACCTGGATGGTTTTACCTTGAGCCACGTCATTGAACCCATTGAGATACTGGATAAAGCCGAGGTGGATAAGTATCTCCCCCCATACAAGCCGAAGGTGCGCCTGGATCCGAGAAAGCCGGTATCTATGGGTATGGTAGGGATACCAGAGATATATACGGAGGCAAAAAAGGCCACGGATGAGGCCCTGATTAACTCTAAAAAGGTCGTTCTCAAGGCCTGGAAGGAATTCGGCGACCTCTTCGGGCGTTATTACAACCCCGTAGAGTCATATAAGACTGAAGGAGCCGAAGTTATTCTCATTACGATGGGGAGCATCTCCGAGACCGCCATGACCGCCATTGATAAGATGCGCGAAAAAGGGATGCCGGTAGGTCTGGTACGTTTCCGCCTTTGGAAGCCTTTCCCGGCTCCGGAGTTCAAAAAGGCTATCGCCGGCGTCCAGACACTGGCCGTAGTAGATCGGGCTTTATCTCCGGGTGGGGCCTGCGGCCCGGTGGCCGAAGAGATTAAGGCCGCCCTCTATGCAGAGCGTGGCCGGCCAAAGGTCTATAACTTTATTGCCGGCCTGGGTGGTCGTGATGTTACGGTAGAAAATTTTGAAGAGATAGTTTCAAAGGCATTTACTTATGCCAAAAAGAGACCGAAGCAACTTTACGAAATGATCGGAGTGAGGGAGATATGATCAAAGAGCTTGAAAACTTCAAGGGATTTTCGGCAAAGAAGCTGCCTCTCGCAGATCCTCTGGCCTCCGGGCACCGGGCCTGTCAGGGCTGTGGCGAGGTCCTGGCGCTTAAACTGGCTATGAAGGCTATCGGTATGAACAGTATCGTTGTCAGTGCCACGGGCTGTATGGAGATTATTACCTCCACCTTCCCGCAAACGGCCTGGAATGTACCATGGCTGCATGTAGCCTTTGAAAATGCGGCTGCTGTGGCCTCGGGCACGGAAGCGGCCCTGAAGGTGCTTATGCGCAAGGGCAAAATTCCACAAAAACATATCGATGTCGTAGCCATAGGCGGAGACGGGGCAACCGCCGATATCGGTCTCCAGTCCTTATCCGGCGCCATGGAGAGGGGCCACGACTTTGTCTATATCTGCCTGGATAACGAGGCCTACATGAACACCGGCGTACAGCGTTCAAGCTCTACGCCCTATGGCGCCATGACCACCACTTCTCCGCCGGGGAAAAAGAGTTTTGGGCAGGCGACGAAGAAAAAGAACGTTCCGGCTATTGCCGTGGCTCATAATATTCCTTACGTAGCGACGGCTTCGCCGGCCTATTTCCTGGACTTAATGAACAAGGCCAAAAAGGCCGCCCTAGTCAAGGGGCCCGCTTACCTGCATATTTACTCATCCTGTCCCACCGGCTGGAGACACGGCGGCGACCTGGCCATTGAGATAAGTAAATTAGCTGTAGAGACTAATGTCTTCCCACTTTATGAGGTCATAGAAGGTAAGTATATAATTAACCGTAAGATTACAAAACCAAAACCCGTAGCCGAGTATCTGAAGAAGCAGGGCCGGTTCCGTCATTTGACCGATGACCTTATTGCCCAGATCCAGAGACAGGTGGACGAAGAATATGAAAAGCTGCTAAAGCTGGCCGGTGAGACCGCATAACTGTCCTGGATTTAGTAATATTTCGAAAGGCGCAGGCTGCTCAACCTGCGCCTTTCTTTTTTTGGATACAGATGCTATTATAAACAAATGCCACGGGACGCATAGAGAAAACAGGAGACAGAATTCAGGGATCAAAAAAGCTGAAGGCTTTTTTGAGCTTCTGCCTGAACGCCGAACGTTGTGGGCTAATCGCGGAAAGAGTTAAGTTCGCCCCGGCGAATCTGCCTGCGGCATGACCGGAAATGGGTGAACACTAATTAACAGGGGTAAGGATAGAGAAGTGGCCATCTCAGCGGATATGGATCTGGTTAGAAGACGCGTCCAGGAAAAGAGGGGAGATTACGCGCGGTATAATTTTTCAGAGATACAAAGCAATGCCTTAAAGACTTTTTTTGACCTGGCCCAGGAATACGATACCCTACAGAATCTCTACCGGGTCTGCGTTATAGTCCCGAAGGAATATTTTAACCTGGAAAGCAGGCTCTACCTGGTCAGTCCTGTAAATAACTTGAGGCTGGTCTGTTCCAGCGCCAAAGACCTCTATCTTGAAGAATCGGATACCAATGCGGCCGTACGTATAGAAAATCAGGCCTACCTGGCCGATGAGTCTTACGTCTTTCCTATCAAAGGCAACCGCCTCCTGACGGAAAGACTACCATTCTATGCCAAAGACCAGCTTATCGGCATGCTTGAAGTGTTTCCGGCAAGAGGTTTTGCCGATCAGGATAAATTTTTCTTCCAAAAATACGCAAACCGTATCGGATATAACATCAATGCCAAGATCGTCTGGCAACAAAATATCGACCACATCAAGTTTATAAACAGCTTGGTGGCTGATATTGAACACAATGTAATTACGCCCAACATTTACTACCAGGTGTTTTTTAAAAACCTCCAAAAAAAGATAGCGCAATGTCAGGTGGTTGAAAATAAATTGAGAGAGACGCTCTCCCGGGTTTTAGTTGAAAATAGAGATTACCCGGACGGCATCTTAGATCAACTGGATGAATTGACAAATAAAATGAAGCAGGACTATGAGCAGGTCTATCAGCATTACAGAAACACCAGCCTGTTTTTGGAGACCTTATTCCGTCGCGGGCATTTCGAGCGCGGGCAATGGACCCTGCGAAAAAGTCATATCAACTTTAACCGGGATATTATCACCCCCCAGTTGGAACGCTACCAAAAACAACTAATAGACAGGGGCGTTGAGATTGATAACCGTATGGGCGGGATACCGGAAGAGGATATCGAACTTACCGTCGATGCCGGTTTAATAGCACAGGTCTATGCCAATCTGTTCTCTAATGCCGTCAAGTACACGCAGGGAGTAATAGCCGCTGACGGCCGGCGTGTGAAGCGCCTGGCCTTTGGTCGGGAGCGGATCAGTGATTGTTTCGGCCAGGGTAAGTGCGGGATTAAATTCAACGTATTTACAACCGGCCCTCACCTTGCACCGGAAGAGGCGGCCCGTATTTTCGATGAAGGCTACCGCGGCGCCAATGCCACAGGTCAATCAGGCACCGGACACGGCCTACACTTTATAAAGAGCGTCATCGAGGTACACGGCGGCGTGGTGGGCTATGAACCGGTTCCGGAGGGAAACAATTTCTATTTCATCCTTCCCTGCTCCAATAATTAATGATCCCCCTAAGAGATAACATCCCTTCCCGTAGCTGGCCTCTGGTCAATGTCTCTATAATTATTCTCAACACCCTGGTTTTCATTTATGAACTTTCCCTGGGGCCATATATAGAAAAATTCATTTTGCATTATGGATTTACGCCGGCGGTATATCAATACCTTTCCGAGGTGGCTCCGGCAAATATTCCCCTGCGGATATATCCCATTTTTACTTCCATGTTCATGCACGGCGGTTGGGTGCATCTTATCTCCAATATGTGGATCTTGTGGATATTTGGAGATAATGTCGAAGACCGCATGGGACATCTGCGTTACATCCTCTTCTACCTGGCCTGTGGGATAGCCGCGGCGCTGACTCAATTCTGGGTCAATCCCTACGCAAGAATGCCGATGGTGGGGGCCAGTGGCGCCATCGCCGGTATCATGGGCGCTTACTTCTTCCTATATCCCCATGCCCGTATTTTGACATTGATCCCCATCTTTTTCTTTTTTCAGATAATAGAGATTCCCGCCTTCTTTTTTCTCGCCTTTTGGTTTATTATGCAATTCTTCAGTGGCAGTTTGGCCATAACCACCCACGCGTTGGCAGGAGGTGTAGCCTGGTTCGCGCACATAGGAGGCTTTATCACCGGTGCAGGCCTGATCTGGATTTTTAAGAAACGTCACCGGTAACTATGGACAACGTCACCGGTCACAGGAAGAAGTCATCGGTCAATAGTCACTAGTCAATGAAATTAATGACCAGTGACCAATGACTATTGACTGTCGGCTATTGACTAATGACGTTCAATAGCGAGATATTTATGCCCTATGAGTTTCAAAGGAATATAGAAGCCATTCCACCCTTGGGGAAAGACGAGGGTTTAGGGGGGATTGACTACGAAAAAGCCCTGAATCCTCAACAGTTAGAAGCTGTACGCATACTTACCGGTCCTGCTCTGGTTATAGCCGGTGCGGGCAGCGGCAAGACGCGCACCTTGGTCTATCGGGTAGCCAGCTTGGTTGAAAAAGGCATCCCGCCTCAGTCTATCTTGCTGCTGACCTTTACCTGCAGGGCGGCGCGGGAGATGCTGCAGCGGGCCAGCCTCATACTTTCAGACACCTGTCAGCAGGTGAGGGGCGGTACGTTTCATTCTCTGGCCAACCAGATGCTCCGAAAATTCAGCCACCATATTGGCTTTTCCCCTTCTTTCACCATCCTGGATCGCTCCGACAGCGCAGACGCTATCAATTTGCTCCGGTTAAGCCTTGGCCTGGATGAAAAGGCCAGGCGTTTCCCCAAAAAGAATACCATCGCCGAGATATTCAGCAAGGCAGCCAATAAGGCTATAACTATAGAACAGGCCCTGGAGGAAGAGTTTTCCCATTTCATGGAACATAGCGAGGCCTTGAAAAATTTATATCTTCTTTATACAGAATATAAAAATAGCCATCAACTCATGGATTATGACGACCTGCTGGTTAAATGGAAGAATCTCCTGGAAGAGCGATCCGATATCCGTGACCTGGTTTCCCGGCGTTTCCAGTATATCATGGTGGACGAATATCAGGATACCAACAGGCTCCAGGCCGATATTGTCCGGCTTATGGCGGCCACCCACAACAATGTCATGGTGGTAGGCGATGACTCTCAGTCTATCTATTCCTTCCGGGGGGCTAATTTTAAGAATATCATGGAGTTCCCAAACCACTTCCCCGGGACGCGCATCATAAAATTAGAAGAAAACTATCGCAGCACCCAACAGATATTGTCCCTGGCCAATTCCCTTATTGCCAAGGCCAGGGAAAAATATACTAAATGCCTTTTCACGCGCCGGCCAAGCGGAGTCAGCGCTTGTCTGGTACCGGTCCCGGATGAAAATGCCCAATCACGTTTTATATGCGAAAGGATACAATCCCTAAGAAAAAGCGGCGTCCCCCTATCCGGGATAGCGGTTCTTTTCAGGGCAGGCTTTCATTCTTTTAATTTAGAGCTTGAACTTACTAAGGCGGGGGTTTCCTTTGTTAAATATGGCGGACTTAAGCTTATGGAAGCCGCTCATATCAAAGACGTGCTGGCGCACCTCCGCGTGGTGGTGAATCCCTGTGATCTGTTAAGCTGGCATCGTATTCTGCTTTTAATAAATAACATCGGCCATAAAACGTGCCAGCGCATAATGGATTGGCTAAGGGATACAGGGTTTTCCATTTCCCGCCTTGGAGAATATCCCATCGGCCCCCGGATTGAAGAAGGTCTTGCGAATCTTTGCAAGGCGCTGGAAGCTATCAGCACGCCGGGATTGAAACCCCAGGAGCGCCTGGAGCGGTTAACGGCTTACTACGAACCGATTTTAAGGCGCATATATTATGACGACTACCCTAAAAGATTAAAGGATTTGGAACAATTGGCCGTTATTACAAATAATTATGAATCGCTGGAGGCATTATTGGCCGATATGGTCCTGGAACCTCCGGAGACCGGTGCAGCCGATATCGCTATGAGTGACAGAGATACAGAGAGATTGACCCTATCCACCATACATTCGGCCAAGGGGCTGGAATGGCACACTGTTTTTATTATATCCCTCGCCGAGGGGCGGTTTCCTTCCAGTTATGCCTGTGAGTCCGATGAGGCCATAGAAGAAGAAAGAAGATTAATGTATGTAGCCGTGACCAGGGCCAAAGAAACCCTTTTCCTTTCCTATCCGATTTCTACCTATACCCCGAAAGACGGTCATATTATGGCCCGGCCATCCCGTTTTATAAATGATATCCCACGATCTATGTTCGAGACTACAGACCGCAGACCAGAGACCAGAGACTTCAGACCGCAGACTACCGACAATGGACAAGGAACAACAGACAAAATAATAGACGGAGACGCCGGGGTTGGATTAGAGACAAAAAATGAAATGCTACAGGCAGGGGCGCGTGTACACCATACTATATTTGGGACCGGCCGGATAATACAGGTCCTGGATGGACAAAAGGTGGTTGTGCACTTTGAAGGGACCGGGCTCAAAACCCTCCACCTTGGATATACGACTTTATCTGTAGTAAGGTACGGATAATGCTTTCATAAAAATCCAGTTGTAGCACGGTGAGCGATGGAAATAAGAGTCCTGGGATGCTATGGCTCTGAACTGCCCGGTTTTCGGCCCACCTCTTTTTTGATCAACAAGGGGTTACTGCTGGATGCCGGGGCCATAACTTCCGTACTTAGTCTCGAAGAGCAATTGCAGATAACCCATATCCTCATCACCCATTCCCATTTAGATCACATTAAAGACATCCTCTTCCTGGCTGACAACATTATCGAACAAAATCACCACCCGATATGTATCGCCAGTTTACCCGCGATTATTGAACAGATTAAGGTACATATACTTAATAATTCAATCTGGCCTGACTTTACGGTCATACCGGAGAGAGGCCCGGCTTTACATTGTCTCTGTCTTGATGAGGAAAAGGACATTCAGCTAAACGAAATTACCTGTAAGGCAGTTAAGGTGGACCACACGGTAGAAGCGGTAGGCTACATAGTTAGAGACTGTAATGGCGCCATAATTTATACCGGGGACACCGGCGCCACGCAGCGCATCTGGGATCTGGCGCGAACCCTTAAAGACCTCCGTGCGGTTATCGTGGAGGTATCATTTCCTGACGAGTTGCGTGAGTTGGCGGCACTAAGCGGTCACCTTACCCCGGCCCTGCTGCATAAGGAACTATCTAAAATGAATCGCCCGGACGTGCCCGTCTATGTCTTTCATATGAAACCCATGCATCTGGAACGTATTCAAGAGGAGCTAAAATATCTTTCCCCCTTCCTGGTAAAGCCCTTGACACAGGGCGACCTTATCATTATATAACCTGTGGTTCTATTATGAATAATTATCAAGAAGCCGTTGATTACGTAACCAGTCTGGAATTCTTTGGCATCAAGCTAGGATTGAAAAATATCACCACCCTGCTTGCTGCCCTGGGGAATCCCCACCGTCAGTTTAAATCTGTGCATATCGCCGGAACCAATGGCAAGGGTTCTGTAAGCGCCATGCTTTCGGCCGTTTTTACCGAAGCAGGATATAAAGTCGGTCTTTATACCTCACCTCACCTGGTCAGTATCCGGGAAAGATTTCGTATTAATGAGCGTATCATTTCGGAAGAGCGTTTTTATCGGCTGACTACGGAGGTCAAGGCCGCTCTGGCCGCGGATATCCCAGTAACCTATTTTGAATTTACCACGGCCGCGGCCTTTTTACTCTTTGCCCAGGAAAAGGTGGATTTAGCTATTGTGGAGACGGGCATGGGGGGGCGGCTGGATGCCACAAATGTTCTCACTCCGGAGTTGGCGGTCATCACCAATATTGGCCGTGACCATGAGGCCCATTTGGGCAGTTCTCTGTTTTCTATAACCAAAGAGAAGGCCGGGATCATCAAACCAGGACTTAGCCTGGTTACCGGCGTTCACCAGCCTAAATTGCTTGGCATTATTCAACAAAATTGCCTAGCCTTTGATAACCCTATTTATGTCTTCGGGCAGCATTTTCGCATCCGCCGGGTTGGGATGAACGGATTTTCCTATCAAGGAATGTGGCGTAAACTGACCGGCCTCGAAGTCAAATTACAGGGGCAACACCAGCTTGGCAATGCTGCCTTAGCCCTGGCTGTCATAGAACTCATGGGCAGCAAAGGGTTATCTGTAGATGAAAAAACGATAGGTGAAGGCTTAAAGGAGGTTAACTGGCCCGGACGGCAAGAGGTATTTGATGGGAGCCCTACCATATTGATTGATGGAGCCCATAATCCGTCCGGGGTAAAGACCCTTTGCCGGGCACTGTCCAGGGATTTTGTCTATAATCGGTTAATCCTGATCTGGGGAGGGATGGCGGATAAAGATCACCGGGCCATGTTAAAGCAACTTGCGCCTATGGCCCAGGCCATCATCTTTACAAAGCCCCGGAATAGAAGGGCTGCGGATCCGGATATGCTTTCAGCCCAGACGGGACTCCTTGACGGAGCGGTTTATCTGACTAGTCAGGTCTCTGAGGCCATTAACAAAGCCAAAATACTGGCCGAAGAAAACGACCTCATCTGCATCGCGGGTTCTCTATATCTGATCGGCGAAGCCCGCGAGATAATACAATCCTCATTTCTTCATTGAAAGAAAGCTTCTGATATGATAGTAACCTCTCACTACTAGTGAATGTCATTAGTCAATAGTCATTTGTCACTGGTAAAAGTGAGCAGTCTTCCAGGCTTAACCAATGACCGATGACTAATGACCAGTGACGTTGCCTACAGGTGCAGAGGTTTGTGACAATTGCCCATCCGGCTTCTCTTAACCCCGATTATTTTATCCCTATGCCTGCTCTATCTTACCGTACTGCCGACAAATGCTATTGCCATTGAAGGAGGCGCAAGCCCCGATAATCAGCCGTGGCTTATGTACGCCGACAAGGTTACCACGTTGGAAGATGGAAAGATAATTATAGCTGAAGGTAACGTTATCCTCAGCCGTGGCGATATGGAGGTAAGGGCCGATTACATACGCTATCGCCGGGTGGATAGCCTGGCCTGGGCCAAGGGACATCTGAATATCACTATGGGGGAAGACATCCTCACCGGGGAAGAAGGCGAGATAAATCTGGATAGACAAACCGGTACGGTCAAGCCCGGAGGATTGTTCCTAAAGAAAAATAATGTACACCTGAAGGCGGCAGAGATAGTGCGCGTAGCTGAGGATCAATATAGTCTTAAGGAGGCCGTCATTACTACCTGTGACGGAGAACGTCCCGCCTGGAGGTTTTCCTGCAGCCACCTGGACGTAACCGTGGAGGGTTATGCAAAGGCTCAACATTCGGCCTTCTGGGTCAGGTCTCTCCCTGTCATATACAGCCCGTATCTTGTGTTACCGGCGAAAACGAAGAGGCAGTCCGGGTTATTATTCCCGGAGTTTTCTTACGGTGAAAGGGATGGGCTGAGTTTGAATCTACCTTTTTATTGGGCCATCGATCCCTGTTCTGATGCCACATTTTACCAACATTACCTGTCTAAACGGGGGTGGATGGAAGGGGTGGAATATCGCTATGCCGGCGATCAAAATTCTAAGGGCATCCTGCTGGCCAACTATCTCCATGACCGCCTGGAAGACGACGACTACGACAAGGACGGGGTCTTTCGCAGCAGCAGAAACCGTTGGTGGATACGGGGCAAGATAGATCAATACCTCCCGCTGGATATCATGACCATCCTGGATTTGGACCTGGTAAGCGATCGTGACTATCTCCATGAGTTTGATGACGGCCTCACCGGTTTTACCAAGACCAATCAGGCGATTCTCGATAATTTCGGCCGGAGTCTGGCGGATAAGACCGCTCTAGTCAGAGAATCGACCGCCCAGGTAAACAGACGGTGGACGAATTTTTACTTATCCGGGCAGTGTAAGTACTATGATAACCTTAACCGCGCCGAGCGTGAGACTACCCTGCAAGTCCTGCCTTCGCTCAATTTTCAGGCCTCCAGGCAGGCCCTACCCGATACGCCGCTCTATTATGAAGGAAATATCGACTATATCCACTACTGGCGTAAACAGGGCGTCGGTATGCATCGCCTTGATATCTATCCCAAGATCTCCTGGCCGCTGAGGATCGGTCCCTATCTCGATCTTCAGGGTCTTTTTGGCGTCAGGGAGACGGTCTATGATGTGAAAAACTATGGCGATGACTCTTATGCCGCGCAGATAAAAAAAGACCGGCCCATACGCACCCTCCATAACTTCCAGGCCGACCTTTCCACCGAAGTAGGCCGGGTCTTTAAGCTGGCCGGGAAATCAATAACCAAGATCAAGCATACCATTAAACCATCGGTGGTTTATGATTACCTGCCGACCAAGGACCAGAACGACCTACCCAATCTGGATGACGTTGATCGTATAAGCTCTCAAAATATCGTTACCTATTCGCTGACAAACTACCTGACCACCAAGCAGGTCAGAGATGATGGCGGGTCGGTCTATAAAGATATTTTCCGTCTTAAACTGAGTCAGAGCTACAATATCAGAGAGGAACGCCGGCTATTGGCTGCCGAAGAAAGGCGGCGGCCATTTTCCAATGTGTCTTTGGAGGCCGAGCTTGCCCCCACAGACAGGATATATGCCCGGTATGATACATCTTATAATACATATGATAGCACCTGTGAGAGTTATAACGGATTGTTGAGGCTTTCAGATAAGCGCAGAGACAGCCTTTCTGTCGATTATCGTTACACAAAAGGCAGTTTGCATGAACTCAATACAGGTCTCTCGGTGGTTGTGACCCCGGCCGTTACCGTTAATTATGAAAACAGACGTTCTCTGGATTTAGATAAGAATCTGGAATCAAAGGCCGGCCTTAATTACCAGGCCCAGTGCTGGGGGGTCAGTGTCCAGTTTAGCAAGACACGAGAAGATCGCCGCTTCTTTGTCCTCTTTTCTCTTTATGGGGTGGGTGATTTTGGCCCGCTGGCATTCTCAGGAGCCCGCTAGAAGCCTGTGTTCAAGTTTGTACAGCGAGATCAGCAGGAGACTGATCCTTAAAGCATGAATATTGTTCGAGGAAGGTTAGCTTAGCCAGGCCGGTAGGACCATTGCGCTGCTTACCGATAATGACTTCGGCAGTCATATCATCGCTATTCTTGTTATAGACCTTGTCCCGGTAAATGAACATGATGACATCAGCATCCTGTTCGATGGCGCCGGACTCCCTCAAATCCGACAATTGAGGCCGCTTGTTCGGCCTTTCTTCCACCCGCCGGTTGAGCTGGGAAAGGGCAACCACGGGCACATGGAGTTCTTTGGCCATGGCTTTTAAGGAGCGGGAGATCTCGGATATTTCTTGTTCCCGCCGTTCAACAGGCCCTCTGCTACGCATCAGTTGCAGGTAGTCGATTATAACCAATCCCAGGCCATGCTCCGATTTCAGCCTCCTGGCCTTGGCGCGCATCTCCAGTATGGAAATCGCCGGGGTATCATCAATGAAGATTGGTGCGGTCGAAAGGTGACTGGCCGCCTGCGTCAACTTCTGCCAATCTTTTTCAGTCAAAAAACCGGTTCGCACACTTCGGGCATCAACCGTGGCCTCGGCACAGAGCATGCGCATTGCCAATTGTTCATTAGACATCTCCAGGGAAAAGATGGCCACCGGGATGTTTGCCTTAATAGCGGCATGTTGCGCAATATTCAGGGCCAGGGAGGTCTTGCCCATACTGGGACGGCCGGCGATAATTATAAGATCCGAAGGTTGAAACCCGGCTGTGAGCTTATTTATATCATCAAATCCAGTGGGGACACCGGTTATAAGCTCCTTACGCTCATAAAGCTGTTCGATTTTTTTAAAGCTGTCTTTTATAATATGTTTTATTGGATAAAAAGATTGCTTGACCTTGGCCTGCGAAATTTCAAAGATGGCCTGCTCGGCCTCATCGAGGATATTATCCACATCGTCGTGCTTTTCATAGCAGCGGTAGCTGATCTCTGAGGTTTTCTGGATCAGGGCGCGTAAGATGGCTTTTTCCCTTATGATCTTTGCATAATGGACGATGTTTGCAGCAGTGGGTACGGTATCCGCTAACGTGGCTAAATAGGACATACCCCCTACGTCTTCCAGCTCATTTCTATTGCGGAGGAAATCCGATACCGTGACGATGTCCTGAGGCTCATTTTTTTCATAGAGACCCAGCATGGCGGCAAATATCTTGCGGTGTGCCTCCCGGTAAAACTCTTCTCCCAAGATTACTTCTAAGACCCGGAAGAGCGCCCCGTTTTCGATTAAGATGCCGCCTAGGACCCACTGCTCAGCCTCGATATTCTGCGGCGGAACCCTGGCCGGAGGGGTTATAGTTTCTCTTGTCTTTCTAGCCATAAACTACCTATCGTGCTCTTAACTCTACCATTTTTCCTATAGGATTTCTTTATTTTTATGGAAACCGTTGTTTCTGAGCGAAACTTGCTGAAGCAGTGGGGCGCCCTTCGAGGGCGAGCAGGTAGGGGAAAACCCGCCCTTTAGAGGCGGGAAGGGGAAAATGTTCCCCGCCTGCGAGTCCCGAAAGGGTCACTGCGCAAGTTGTGAAGCGAAGGCATGACAGTTTCCATCTCTACTCATTCACCCGTTACAATCTGTACCCTGGCAGTAGCCGTAACTCCAGGATAAAGCCTTATAGATACGGAAAACTCCCCCAGACTCTTTATGGGTTCGGCCATCTGTATCTTCTTACGATCTATGTTAATACCCTGCGCCGCAAGACAATCGGCTATATCGGATGTAGTTACCGAGCCATAGAGTTTGTCATTTTTACCTACTTTGTGTTTAATGGTACACAAGCCGGACTCTATTTTTTTAGATAGTTCAACGGCCTTAGCCTTTTCCCTCTCCAGTCTGGATCGTATCTCAGCCTTCTTTTTTTCCCAGAGGGCTATATTTTTGGGTGTGGCTTCTAATGCCTTGCTTTGAGGCAAAAGAAAGTTCCGGGCATAGCCATCGGTAACCTTTATTATTTGCCCTTCTTTGCCCATGGCCTTTATATCTTCTATTAGTATGACCTGCATAAGATACCCCCTTTACCACTTTGTTTAGCTGTCAGCATTCAGCCATCAGCTTTCAGCTTTTACTTCTGACCATTGACTACCTTATCCCCCTTTGCGAAAGGGGGAACTTGAACTCCTCAAAAACTGAGACAAACAACACGGTAAGCTGACTACCGAATGCTGATAGCTGTCTGCCGCTTAATTCTTTCTCTGTGCCCTCTGTGTCTCTGCGGTGAATAGTTTAATCCGCTACTTTCTTCAATCTCCGGAAGTCCGCCCATATGTCAAACAGCCCCACCACCGCTACAATTATTATCATGTAGGTCTGAATCCAGATTAAGCTGTATAATAATATCCTTTTAAAGCGGGAAAATCCATGTTTTTTGAGATAAAAACTTACTATAGCCAAGCCCTGGAAAAGATAGGCCATAGCAAAAAAAATCAGAAGGTTTATGCCCACAGTCTGTGGACCGGGGTAGGGTAGGAGGGCCAACCCGGCGCCCAAGATGACTAACCAGACGAGAACTTCCGGAAGGCTCCATTGCGACAGATCGCCAAATTGAAAGTTTACTGAACCATAGCGCTCCAGGATGCGGTCACCAAGCCAGACATTCATCCATACCAATACCAATAAAGAGGCTGCGGAAAAGCCCGGCCAAAACCTGGCCACCAGTATTTTAATATCCTGTAAGGCATCTCTCATAGCTCCCACGGTGGTCTCGGGAAGGTTTAACTGCTTATAAAAACGAAGGGAGGATTCCATGCCACGGTTAATTTCAGAACCTACGACTTGATAAGGATTATGTCCGGTCTTAATGCCCCATAAGATCAGGTATGCGGATAGCAATAAAAGCAAGAGGCCGGTAGCATAACCTACTGTTTTAGTGATGGAAAAACCCCTCTTGAGGAGGCTAAAGAGGACTGGCCCTAATATTAGAATTTCTACAAAAAAGTACTCAGAGCCACTTCCAGCCAAGGGCCACAAAAAGATGGAAAAGATAAGGGCGATGCCCAGGACTGCCAGGCCATAGCCCCATCCTAGTTTGACCAGATAAAAAAGGGTAGCTATAGGCGTAAACATCCCTAGGATGCTACCTAAGATTGGTATGGCCCCCGGGGATAAGCAAAAGAAAGAAACCACCATTGTCCCCCGGAGGATATCTTTCCAAGGGATTCCGCCAGCGCTCTCTTCCAAACCACGTATTCCTACTTAGTGATAGTAATCGTGTATGGTAACAGGGCAATATTACGGGCGCGCTTAATGGCCAAGGTAAGTTGGCGTTGGTGTACGGCGCAATTACCGGAGATACGCTTCGGTAAAATTTTGCCTCTTTCGGTAATAAAGAATCTAAGGGTGCGGGAATCCTTATAATCGATTTTCAAGTTACGGTCGGCGCAGAAACGACATATCTTGCGACGGATAAATGTTCTCTTTCTTGGATTATAATTAGCCATGATGCCTCCTTGTCAAGGTCATTTTCTTACCCTACGGGATTACTCGGCTACTTCCGCAGGTGGTTTATCCACCGAAGCCGGTTCTTCTTTCGCTTTTTCTTCTTCGGCTTCTACCTGGAGCGACTCCGCATGGAGGGCATCTTCTATTTTGACCGTTAGGTACTTTATCACCCGGTCGTCGATCTTAAGATTTCTTTCCAGTTCTTTGACCAAATCCGGGGTGCCGGCGTAGTCAGTGAAGAAATAAAAGCCTTGATTATGCTTCTTGACCGCATAGGCCAGGCGCTTTACACCCCACTCATCAAACTTAACGATCTGGCCGCCACTCTGAACCATGATATCTCTCATCTTGTCGGCCAGATTTTTGAGATCATCAGGGGACAGATTTGGCTTGGCAATAAAAATAGTTTCGTATCTCCTTGGGACTCCCATTATAGAACCTCCTTATGGACTTTTGGCCACTGCCTTAGTGCAGGGGCAAGGAGCAATGTATGCCTGTAATAACCATGTAAGCCAGCCTTGTCAAGGATTTTTTAGAAATAGGACTTCTCTTTCCATCTTGACCCCTACCTGTGATTATGTTAGGAAAACGGGAAAGGATGGGAGAGGTGACCTACTATGGCGCGAAAAAAGACGGTAAAAGATATAAAGCGGCTACAGGAAGAACTGACCATTTCCACCCGGCTGGTCTGGGATGCAGTCGATGATGAGGACAAAAAGGCGGTTTTCTCCTTTGCCAGGGAATACATGGCTTTTCTGGACGCCGCCAAGACCGAACGGGAGGCCGTAGAAACCATAGTAGAAAAGGTCTCCGGCCAGGGGTGTGTGCCGGTAGAGGCGGCCGCGAAAGGGACTAAGGTATATCGGATACATAAAGGAAAATGCATGGCCCTTGCGGTTATTGGTCAACGTCCTTTCTCGGACGGATTGCGTATCGTAACCTCGCACCTGGATGCCCCGCGCCTCGATCTAAAACAAAAACCACTCTATGAGGATGGAGACCTGGTTTTTCTGAAGACCCACTATTATGGGGGCATTAAAAAATACCAGTGGGTAACCCGCTCGCTATCCCTGCACGGCGTCATTATCAAGACGGATGGATCCAGGGTGAAGGTAGCGATCGGTGAAGAAGAGGGCGATCCCGTCTTCACCATAACCGACCTTTTGCCCCACCTGGCCCGGCGCACGCAATATGAGAAAAAACTACCCGAAATAATCATCGGTGAAAAACTAAACGTCCTGATCGGAAGCCTTCCTTTTCCGGAGAAAGAGGCCAAGGAGCGTTTTAAATTACAGATTTTGGCTTATTTAAAAGAAAATTTGGGCATCGTAGAAGAAGACTTCATCAGCGCAGAGCTGGAGGTGGTCCCGGCCGGCCGAGCAAGGGAGATAGGTCTGGATCGCAGCATGATCGGCGCTTACGGGCAGGACGATCGTTCCTCAGCCTATGCCAGCCTGGCGGCCATGTTGTCCATAAAAGATCCGGCCTATACCTGCATCGCCCTGTTTCTGGATAAAGAAGAGATCGGTAGTGACGGCAGTACCGGGGCCAAGTCCAGGTTCCTGGAAAGCTTTGTCTTTGACCTGGCCAGGTTAACCAAACTTCCCATCGAGGCAGACACCATCGATGCCTGTTTAATGCGCTCCAAGGCCATATCGGCCGATGTTAATGCGGCCATAGATCCGGATTTTCAGGATGTCCATGAAAAGAGAAATGATGCCAAACTGGGTTATGGCGTGTGTCTGACCAAGTACACCGGATCCGGAGGCAAATACGGGGCCAGCGATGCCAATGCCGAATATATGGGCTGGATTCGAAAGATTCTAAATGAAAACAAGGTCGTCTGGCAGGCCGCCGGGATGGGAAAGGTTGATGAGGGAGGCGGAGGCACCGTGGCCAAGTTCCTGGCTACTTATGGTATGGAGATCGTGGATATGGGTGCGCCGCTCCTCTCCATGCACTCGCCTTTTGAGGTTGCTCATAAGGGCGATCTCTATATGACTTACAAGGCCCTCCGGGCATTTTTGCAGGCTACTTAACAATGAGCATTCAGCATTCAGCTTTATGTTGTTTACCTTATATTTTGCTGACGGCTGATAGCTGAAAGCCGATAGCTAGAATATATTCTCCATGACTTCCTGGAGATTAGAGACGCCGGTCAGGCTGATAACCTGCCCTTCCCTGGCCTGATCGAGATTGTTTCGGGAAAGCAGGCAACGTGTAAAACCCAATCTGGCGGCCTCTGTCAGCCGTATATCCACCTGGCTTACCCCACGCACCTCTCCGGCCAGACCCACCTCACCAAAGACCACCATCTTATGATCAACCGGCCGGTCCAAAAAGCTCGATGCAATAGCCACTACCGCCCCCAGATCCAGCGCCGGTTCATCGATCCGGATTCCGCCCGCCACATTCACATAGATATCCCGGTCGTGCAGCATAAGGCCGACTTTTTTCTCCAGGACGGCCACAAGTAGTGATACCCGCTGTGGATCGACGCCGATGGCAGTACGACGGGGCATACCAAACCCGGCGGGGCTCACCAAAGCCTGTACCTCTACCAGGATAGGACGCGTCCCTTCCAAACAGGGTACGACCACCGATCCCGAGGCCTCCACCGGGCGTTCCGCCAGAAAGATCTCCGAGGGGTTGGCTACTTCCATCAGCCCGCGGTCTTTCATCTCAAAGACACCGATCTCATTGGTCGAGCCGTAGCGGTTTTTAACCGTGCGCAGGATACGAAAGGCATGTCCCCGGTCTCCCTCAAAATAGAGGACGGCATCCACCATATGTTCAAGGACACGCGGACCGGCTAAGGTCCCGTCCTTAGTCACATGCCCGATCAGGATGACCGGCACGCCGGTCTCCTTGGCCAGCACCATAAGTTTGGCGGCTGATTCCCGTACCTGACTGACACTTCCCGGGGCAGACCCTATTTCAGACGTATAGAGGGTTTGAATGGAATCAACAGCTAGAAGGTCAGGCTTTATATCCTGAAACAGGCCCATAATTTTTTCTACAGAACTTTCCGTAACAATGTACATGTTCGGATGGACGGCCCCGATTCGTTCGCTCCGCAATCGGATCTGTTTGACGGACTCCTCGCCTGAGACGTACAAAATTCTTGCCCTTCCACAACTCACGTGATAGAGCATCTGAAGGAGAAGGGTGGACTTCCCGATGCCCGGGTCACCGCCGATAAGTACGATGGAACCTGAAACCAGTCCACCTCCCAGGACGCGATCCAGTTCTGTACTGCCGCTGGACAGGCGCTTTTCTTCAGTCAGGGCGATCTCGTTTATGGCCGTCGGCTTATCTGCTGAACTGAGACCCATGGCTACGGCGCCAGACCCGGCGTCCTTCACTACCGTTTCCTCTACCATGGTATTCCATTCGCCGCAGTCCGGACAACGGCCCAGCCACTTGATGCTCTGGTAACCACAGACCTGGCAATTAAATGTAGTTCGTACACTCTTTGTCTTCAAAGGCAGCTCCTCTTTTCCTAACGTTGGACTTTATATCTTTTTGCAGGAAATGGTCAAATAATAATAGAGGCATCCAATTTTGATGTCTTCGTAAAAAGTAAAAAAATTACCGCAGAGATCGCGGAGAACGCTGAGATAACCCCTTGAATAGTTTATATTTTTCTCTGCGGGCTCTGCGTACTCAGCGGTGAAAAGGCTTTTTTGCGAATTCACCGAAAATTGTGTTGTTCTTTTTTTCACAAAATATGCTTGACAAAGGATTTGTCTTGCGGTATTTAATTGTGAAACATTACTCAATCAAGAGGTGACACCATGCCGCACTACAAAAAATATGGGTTTTTCATCCCGGCCGAGATTGAGCCCTGCTGGGACGACCGGAAAAATAAGGTCTTCGCCGGCATCCTCCTGGAGCGCCAAAACGATCTCCTGGTCAGGGTACTGAAAAGTCAGGCCCATATCTCGGTAAAGGCCGGGGACGACATCTGGGTGGCTAAAGAAAAATTCACTATATTCTAATCCTACCCAATCCTGTTCTCAGGCCATAACCAAGTAGCCACCCAGAGATATGGCCATTGTAACGCCTCAGCCACGCCCTGATTTATTCCAATTGTTAGCGTTTTTGCTTGACAAGTTATTCGTGTTCCTATAGTGTTCACAAACTGAACGCCTTGGGTGCCGAAAATCGAGCGTGGATATGTCAAACTATCAACCATTCTTCAGGGACGAAGATATCTCAGGACAAAATCAGGCATGCCTTGGAACCGTTCCGGATCAAACCTGTCTGGCGCCTTCACCCGGTTGGTATGCCATCTATACCCGATGCCATCACGAGTTTACCATCTGGTCTCAATTACAAAAAAAATCTATTGAAAATTTCTTCCCCTGTGTTACCCGGTGGAGTCGTAGAAAAGACCGGAAGCTAAAAATCCAGGTGCCGCTATTCCCTGGCTATATCTTCATAAGAATCAATTTTACCCCTTATAACGCCCTTGAGGTCTTAAAAATAAATGGTGTAGTTCGCTTTCTCGGAGAAAACAACCAACGCCCGGTGGACATACCCGATATCCAGATTGAATCACTAAAGACTGTTATCGCATCCGGTGAGCAGATCTTGCCGTTTGCCTATCTCCGGGTCGGCCAGAGGGTGCGTGTCCGCAAAGGGCCATTTGAAGGGTGTGAGGGTTTACTGGTTCGTATGAATACAGGGAAAGACCGGCTGGTTATCTCTCTTGAACTTTTGCAACGATCTGTTTCTGTAGAACTGGATGCGGCGGATGTAACGCCGCTGTGATTTAACCTACCCATCAATCACCCCTTAATCGGTTACCAGGTAATACGTATGTAACCGACAAAGCGGAGCTATGTCCTCTTCTTGCTAATCACTCATAACCCATTACGCATCTCTTGAACATGCACAGCGAGCGCATTCCCCGTTGCTTGCTGCGGGGAATGCGAGCGGATACGATGTCTATACCTTGCATACGGAGATTCCCTGTCCGCCCAAGGCGGACTGCAGGGAGCTTCAATAATGGAAAGAGAAAAACGTCATTTTTTGCGCCTGCTTGATGCCGTTGAACAAAACGGCCGCGTGACCCAGCGGGAGTTGTCAAAAAGGCTCAATATATCCCTCGGCCTCATCAACCTCTTTATAAAACGCGCTGTCAGAGAGGGGTATTTCGAGGTTTGTGTCCTGCCGTCCAGGCATTCAGCATACGTATTGACGCCTAAAGGCCGGGATGCAAAATCACGCCTGGTTGCGGAGTACTTCGACTATTGTTTCAGGTTTTACCGGGATATAAGAAAAGCTATTCAGAAAAGACTCCGGGAAATTGAGAATGACCGCATCCGGGCAATCATTTTTTACGGCGCCGGAGAGACAGCGGAATTGTTGTACCACTGTTTGTACGGAAGCTCCATAACACTGGTGGGTATAATTGACAGGGAAAAAGAAGGGGGTACCTTCTTCGGTCATCCGATCTGTTCGCCGGAGGACCTTTCCACGCTACCCGAGGCCGCGATATTTATAACCACTATAGAAGACTGTGATGAAAAAATAAGAGACATAAGAGAAAACGGCGGCTCTGAGCGGATGATCTTTGATTTACTCTCATTGGCGCCGCACCAATTTGCGTCTAATCCCTAACCCGGATCCGCCGAAGGCGGAGAACCAAATTTGCCACGAAGACACAAAGCCATGAAGGCACGCACGCCTACGGCGCATCTGCGGAAGGAATTCGTGAATGGCTTTGTGTCTTGGCGCCTTTGTGGCTAAAATTTCCTTGCCGTCTTGGCAATAATTTAACCCTTAAGCTCCTAATAATAAAGAAAGCGAGATTATCTACATGCACCTACGTAAGCGAATTCTGGTTACCGGCGGAGCCGGATTTCTTGGTTCCCATCTCTGCGAGAGATTACTCAAAGACGGTCATGAAGTAATATGCGTCGATAACTTCTTTACCGGTACGAAGGCGAATATTCAGCACCTCTTGGCCAACTCCTGCCTTGAGGTGTTGCGTCATGACATCACCTTCCCTCTATATATTGAGGTGGACGAAATCTACAACCTGGCCTGCCCGGCCAGTCCCATTCACTACCAGCACGATCCGGTCCAAACTACCAAGACCAGCGTACACGGCGCCATCAATATGCTCGGGCTGGCCAAACGGCTCAAGGCCAAGATACTTCAGGCCTCGACCAGCGAGGTCTATGGAGATCCGAAAATACATCCACAACCGGAAAACTACTGGGGGAACGTCAATCCTATCGGGATTCGCTCCTGTTACGATGAAGGAAAGCGGTGTGCCGAGACCTTGTTTTTTGATTATTACCGCCAGCACAAGCTCCGCATCAAGGTGGCCAGGATATTCAATACCTACGGCCCGCGTATGCACCCCAACGACGGCCGGGTGGTAAGCAACTTTATAGTGCAGGCCCTTTCTGGAAAGGACATCACTGTCTTTGGCGATGGCGCTCAGAGCCGGTCCTTTTGCTATGTGGATGACATGATCGAGGCCTTTGTCCGCCTCATGGACTCCCCGGATGATTTTACCGGGCCGGTTAATCTAGGCAACCCAGGAGAGTTTACTATCCTGGAGCTGGCTCAAAAAATCATCGGCCTGACCAACTCAAAGTCTAGGATCGTCTTCAAACCACTCCCCCAGGACGACCCGATCCAGAGACAACCGGATATCACCTTGGCCGGAGAGAAACTCGGCTGGGAACCGAAGATCGGCCTGGAAGAGGGCCTAAAACAGACCATTATATATTTTGAACATGCATAGCGAGCGTATTCCCGCTTGAAAGGAGAAAGGACCAAAAAACACAACCTGTCTTTTGTCCTTGAAAAAATTAAATATTTTTTGAAATCACATAAAAGCGATTCAACTTTATAGCAAAGGAGGACGCCATGCCGGGTAAATACGAGCCATTGAGCACGAAGCAGACCAAGGCCGAGATGATCAAGGCCTACAATGAGCTACTGAAGAAACTGGAAGAGAAGGTCGAGACCGGTCTGCCGGAGAAAAAGGTGGAACAACAGAAAAAGATCGAAAAAGAGGTTGTAGCAAAGGCCTCTACATACACGGTGGAATCCATTGTGAAGGACTTGGCCGACCTCCATCTGGGGGTGGGCAAGGCGCTTTCAGAACTCTCCGAGCAACTGGTCGGGGAGGCAAACAAACTTAAGGAGATTCAACAGGCTATTGTCGTACAAAGAGCCAACCTGGAGGAGCTGCACGATATCCATCTGGCGGCGGACACCTTATCTGCACTGGTGCGGGAACACGAGGAAAGACGCCAGACTTTTGAAGCGGAAATGGAAGAACGGGAAGAAAACTTTCGTCTGGAGATGGAACGAAGAAAAGCGGAGTGGAAGAAGGAACAGGAAGAGTACGAACTGGCCCGGAAAGAAAAAGAAGCCGAGTTAAAGAAGTTCCGGCAGCGCGAAGAGGAAGAATATCAGTATAATCTGGCCCTGCAGCGCAAGAAGGAAAAGGACGCCTATGAAGAGGAAAAGAAGACCTTGCTGGCGAGACTGGAAGAGATGCGGGTCAATCAGGAAAAGACGCTGGGAGAAAGAGAGGCCTTAATTGCGGCCAGGGAAAAGCAGCTTGAGGATCTGACCAAGAAAGTGGAGTCATTCCCGGCAGAACTTTCTAAGACAGTTAAGGAGACGGAGGCGGCTGCTTACAAGAAGGCCACTGACCAGGCCAAAATTGAGGCCCAACTGGCGGCTAAAGATGTGGAGACGGAGCGACGGGTGGCTGAACTCAGGATCAAGACCCTGGAGGCCACGGTCAAACAGCAGGAGGAAAAGCTCCAGCGCCTGATGCAGGAACTGACCGATGCCAATGAAAAGGTACAGAACATCGCCGTGAAGGCTATTGAAGGGGCTTCCGGGGCCCGCACACTTTCTGCCGTAAGCGAGATCGCCCTGGAACAGGCCAAGAAACCCGGTGCCCCTAAATGAGGATTTTGAAAAGATTCTCGGATAATTAAACTCTTGGGAATGGGAAACGTTCTTCTCCCTAAGAGCTACCGCTCCTTGCTACAGTCACTCAAAAGAATAGTCTCAAACCAAATAGACCACCTTGCCCAAGGAGGTATTTTGTATGCTTATCGAATATATCAATAAAGCAATGAGCAAAGCGGCTTATGATAAGCTGGAAGATGGTAGTTTCTCCGGTAAAATTCCGCGATGTCCGGGAGTAATCGCCTTTGGAGAAACGCTGTACCAATGCCAGCAAGAATTGAGGTCTGCGCTTGAGGGGTGGCTGATCGTAAAAATTAGACATGGTGATAACTTGCCGGTGATGGGCAGGATCAATCTGAACAAAAGAATGCCTGCTTCAACAAAGGCCGAGGCCGTCGCCCATGGCTAAATGGAGACCATGTAAGCGAAGAGATTTCATAAGGAAGTTAAAGAAACTTGGTTTCGGGTTACCCGAACCGGGAGGACGTCATTTCTATATGCGTTATGGTACATATACACTTACTCTGCCAAGCAGCAAAGAATATTCTGTTCCACAAGTTAAGATGCTTCTCAATGAGATTGAACATGGGATAGGCAAGAAAATTTCTTTTGAAAAGTGGGAATATCTTTAGAGAACTAGGCCTTTCTTCTGCCTTATGCGTTTAAGCCTTCAGCTCTGAGCTTCCAAGTATGCGTCAAATGATAAATGAAAATGCGACGCTGATTCCTGCCCTTCAAGAGAATGCCTGAAGATATAAAAGGGAGATGAAAATATCGGCTTGCAGGCTTGCCAGCCTGTCAGCTTGTTAGTTTGCTAAGGAGACCCCATGAATACCAACGAAAGACTTCCTGATATCTACGAAGACGAAATAGACTTATGGGCTTATCTTGAAGTTCTTTGGAAAAGAAAGGCGCTTATTTTGTCTATTACCCTCCTCTGCGCTATATCGGCTGCCGGCATAAGCTTTCTGCTCCCCAAGAGCTACTGCTCTGAGCTGATTTTGAAAATAGGAAGCATAGGGAATGTGGGCTCTGAAAGCATGGCAAGCACGGTTATCCAGAAAATATAAAATCAATAAATAACTAATGAGGTGACGGTGACCCGCATTACAAACGCATACTGGTGATTCTGATAAAGGCCATAAACTTAGCAAATTTGAGAAACGGTATATGAATGACATAGGTTTTTGAGATAATTAATGGATAAACGGAATATATTCTTAAACAACAAACGCATATTAGTTACCGGTGCTTGCGGCACCGTAGGCTCCGAGCTGGTTTGTCAGCTCCTTGAGGATAACTACCAGCCTGCGGAAGTCATAGCACTGGACAACAACGAAAGTGGATTGTTCTTTTTAGAGCAGCGGTTTATATCCGACAGTCGTGCCAGTTTTTTCTTGGCAGATGTACGAGATCGGGACAAATTATGCCGAAAAATGCACGGCGTTGATATTGTTTTCCACACAGCTGCCTTCAAACATGTTATTTTGTGCGAAAGATCCCCTTTTGAGGCCGTACAGACCAATATCGTTGGTGTCCAAAACATTATCTATGCCGCCTGTGAAAACCATGTGGAAAGGGTTATCTTCACCAGTTCTGATAAAGCAGTAAACCCGACTAATGTAATGGGGACTTCAAAGCTTATGGGCGAAAAACTAATGACTGCGGCCAATAGCAATTCTCGCAATAAAGGCCCCTTGTTTACCTCCACCCGTTTTGGAAACGTCCTTGGTTCCCGCGGTTCGGTAATTCCTATTTTCCATGAACAGATTAGGAAGGGAGGGCCAGTTACCCTTACTGATCCTGAAATGACCCGTTTTATCATGAGCATCCGAGAGGCCGTGCGTTTAGTTATCGATTCAGCCAGCTTAGCCCGGGGCGGGGAGGTTTTTATCACTAAAATGCCTGTCATTCGTATTAAGGATCTGGCTGAGGTTATGATCCAGGAGCTTGCTCCCGTATATGGTCATGAACCAGCTAGTGTTGAAATACTCAACATCGGAGCAAAACCAGGGGAGAAAATGTATGAGGAACTCCTCAGCCTGGAAGAAACCCGCCGGGCTATTGAGCTTCCTCTCTACTTTGCCGTCTTGCCTGCATTTCGTGGCATCTATCGGAATATTAACTATAGCTACCCAGTTATTGTATCCACCGAAGTCAGAAATCCTTACATCTCTGCAAACGAAACGCCCTTAAGCCCGGATGAGTTGCGAAACTTCTTAATAACTAATGATCTATTGTCGATGAAGAACAAGCGGACAGATCTCCCTGATCGATGCTATTGGCCAGGGGAAAGGGAGGAACTGGCCTGATGCGCATATTAATTCTCGGGGGTGACGGTTATCTGGGCTGGCCGACCGCCATGTATTTTTCTCACCGGGGCTATGATGTAACGGTGGTAGATAATTATTTTCGGCGAAATAGCTGTCTCGAGCTTGATGTGGGAATGCTCTACCCTGTTCCTTCTTTGGTTGAACGGGCTAGAATCTGGCACGAACACACAGCAAAGGAAATCAAGGTTGTAATTGGCGACCTGACGGATCCAATTCTTATGCGTTCTCTTTTTACCGGTAATATTGATTACGCATGGGCTGTTAACAGAAAATTTACAGGCATGCCTGAAACCGTAGTGCATTATGCCGAACAACCGTCTGCCCCCTATTCCCTTCTCAATTATCATTATGCCAATCTGACCATTACCAATAATCTGCTGGTCACAAACAATCTGATGTTTGCGGTCCGTGACTTTTCGAGAAATACACATATTGTAAAGCTTGGCACCATGGGTGAATATGGCACCCCAAATATTGATATTGAGGAAGGATGGCTGAATATTGAGCACAACGGCAGAAGCGATAGATTTCTTTATCCGCGCCAGGCCAGTTCTCTTTATCATACATCAAAGATTATGGATACTGATCTCCTCTGGTTTGGCGTTCGAATGTGGAATCTGCGGGTCACTGACCTTATGCAAGGTCCGGTTTACGGAATTGAGACGGAGGAATCTAAAATAGATGACCGGCTGAAGACAATTTTCAATTACGACGAAATCTTTGGAACCGTGGTAAACAGATTTATTGTCCAGGCTATTATTGGTTATCCTTTGACCGTATATGGAAAAGGCGGTCAGACAAGAGGATATTTGAATATCAACGATACATTACAGTGCGTTCATCTCGCTATGAAAAATCCGCCTGCCCAGGGAGAATTGCGCATATTCAACCAAATCATGGAAACCTTCAGCGTTAATCAGTTGGCGGAGATGACGCAGAACGTTGCTAAAAAGCTTGGTTATGATGTAACGATAAATCATCTTGAAAATCCTCGCAAGGAAGCGGAAGGGCATTATTATAATCCGCGCTACCAAGGGCTTTTGGACCTGGGCGTTAAGCCGCATTATCTCACGCATGAACTATTGGAAAATATGATGGCGGTTGTTGAGCAATACAAAAGTAACATTCGTAAGGAAGTAATATTTAAGGGGGTTAAATGGTAGTTTTCGCAAAAGACTAATTAGCGGAGAGGGAGGGTCTGCCTGATTTTATGATGGATTCAGGGCTGGTTGGGGGAGACAACCCTAATAACGAAAAAATGGCAGTTGCGCAATAAAGCGCGTTGAGATGTTTATGAATTTATATCTTCCGGTTGAAGTTAAGAATAGAGAATTATACTCAAAAGTGTTGCTTGCAAAATATGCGGCTGAAAAGGGCTTTAATGTAATTTTGGGCAGGAAAAACGATCTAAATAGACTTGTTTTGCGAATGCCTGCAGGCATATACTTCGGATTAGGTGTTCCTGAGAATTATAAGAATTTTTATCGCACCTTGTTTGAATTAGGAAATATTGTTGTCGTATGCGAAGAAGAGGGACTCATTACTTATACTGATGATATGTATTTAGATATGAGGATTTCTTCAAAAGCTATGGAATACGTAGATCTATTGTTCAGCTGGGGAGCGGATAATCGAAACATAATTTCATCTAATAAAAAGGAGTTGTCTCATAAAATTAAGATAACAGGACACCCTAGATTTGATTTATTAAAACCGGAATTTTCGAATGTTTACAAAAAAGAAATTGCTATTATAAGGAAAAAATACAATAAGTACATATTAATCTGTACTTCTTTCCCCTCTTGTAACCACTTTGTGCCCGGCATTGATTATGTCCAGTCTTTAATTGACAAAAAGGTTCTTAAGAGCCAAGAATCTATCGATAATTTCAAAAGATATCAAAAGATCAAGACAAAAACCCTGCATTCATTTTTGGAGGCAATACCTCTACTCGCAAAAAAGTGTCCGGGCACAGATATTGTTGTCAGACCTCATCCCTCTGAGAACAAAGAGGTTTATGTCAAACTCGCCAGGGAATTTAACAACGTTCACGTCGAAAGTAACATTTTCTCTGTGCATCCGTGGATACTGGCAGCGGAAGCGCTTGTTCATCATTATTGTGCAACTGCAGTTGAAGCATATGCCGCTAATGTTCCGAGGTTCTCCTTGCGCCCTGAAGCGGATCCATTAAGTGAGAAGGAAATTCCTTTTGAATGTTCTAAGGTATGTTCTTCGCCTGAGGAACTGGTTAAGGCTGTACATGATTGTTTGGTTGATTCTTCCTCCAAAAAACATTGCGTGACACCTAAAAAAGATTATTCGGATTACGTATTGAATATTGGTGATATTGTGTCTGCAAAATTGATGGTTGACGAGATATCATCTATAGCCAACCGAAGGTCGGAGAAATACAAAAGCAGTATGAATAATAACAGATGCTATCATGAATATACAGGCAGGCTCTTATTTTTTTTGCGAGACGTCGCAGCAATGGTTATACGGAGGAACAGCGTTTGGCGTGATTACACTTCTCATAAGTTTGATAATTTTACCGTTGATGAAATACGGGGAGTTCTTTCTTCGTTTGGTGCGGATGCAAAGGGGCGGCTGAAGTGTAAAAAGAGGGGAAGTAAATTTATACAAATATCCATGAGTGCTTAATCGACACAGTTCTAATCACTTAATTGAATAAGACAGTGATTCCTTTAAACATTAAAAAGTATTTTCATAAAGTTAATTATATTCTTGGCAAAGATAGGAATAAAATTCTTTGGCTGGTGCCGCTATTCCTATTTTCATCAATCCTTGATTTGCTTGGGATCAGTTTAGTAGCAACATTTGTTACTATTTTGACTAACCATGATAGGTTATCGGGGAAATTTTTTGCACCCTACTTAGGCCGCATTAAATTTATGGGGAATGATGAGCTTAAGGTAGCAATTTTTGTCGGTTGCTTTTTTATCATATTAGCTTTTTTTACCAAAACTGTAACGGCAATTTTGATCAACAAAAAAATATTTCGGTTATGTTTCGATCAGACTGTGAAGCTGCGTTCATATCTTATGAGCGCTTATCAGGAAATGAATTATGTAGATTATCTGCGTCGGAATAGCTCTGAATATGTGTATAATATCCAGACAATTGTTGGTCAGTTCGCAGTTAGTATTACACAGTCTCTACTGCGGATAATAAGTGACGGCGTTATCTGCTTAGCAATAATTGTTTTTTTGGCCATCAATGATTGGCAGTCTCTGAGTATCTTAATAGTTTTATTGGCTGCTCTTATTGTTTGTTATGATAAGTTTTTTAAAAACAAAAATAAGCTTTATGGCATAATCTCAAATAAATTTTCTACACGAATGGTTCAAGCCATACAAGAAGGAATGAATGGCTTTCGCGAAAATCGAATTTATGGGACTGCGCATTATTTCAATAAAATGGTGAATGATAACGCAAAGGGGCTGGCTGATGCGCGAGTTAAGTCTCAGGTTATTACTACTTCTTCCCAATATGTCGTTGAATTTGTATTGATTCTGTTCGTTGTTTTGTTGGTTTTAGTCTCAGTTTTGACCGGTAGAACGGTTGATTCTATTATTGCAACAATAGCTGTATTTGCTATTGCTGCAATGAGGTTAATGCCGTCTGCAAATCAAATATTGAGCTGTGCAACAAAAATACGTTATGGGAAAAACACGGTGGATATTTTATATAACGATTTAAAAAAGATAGATAGCAACAGGGTGAGGCAGGATTTTGAAAAATACGATTTGGCTTGCAGAAAAAATACAAAAATCGCTCACAGTAATTGCAATAATTTCAATGTACTGAGACTCCGGAATGTTGAATTTACCTATCCTGGAAATTTGTCGCCCACGCTTTCTAATATAAACTTGGAAATAGGAAGGGGGACCTCTGTTGGCATAATAGGTATGTCTGGGTCTGGTAAGACGACGTTGGTTGATATTATATTGGGTTTATTAAAGCCCCAGGGTGGAGAGATTTTATTTGATCATACGCCGGTTGATGATAATTCATGTAACTGGATGTCGGAATTTGCATACTTGCCTCAAGATGTGTTCATTGTTGATGATACACTCCGCAACAACATCGCCCTTGGTGTCCCAGGTTGTGAGATTGACGACAAGCGAGTCATTAACGCATTAAAGCAATCCAGATTAGAAGATCTGGTCAATAACTTGCCGAATGGTATTCATAGTGTTGTTGGAGAGCGGGGCATGAGGCTATCCGGTGGACAGCGGCAGCGAATTGCTATTGCGCGCGCATTTTATCATAATAGAAAAATTTTAGTAATGGATGAATCAACCAGCGCCCTTGATGATAAAACAGAGAAAGAAGTTGTTGATGAAATATCGCTCTTGAAAGGTTCGATAACCTTAATCGTCATTGCACATCGGCTTACTACGCTAAAGCATTGTGATATTATATATGAAATTGATAATGGACGTATAGTTCGCAAGGGTGATTACGAGAAAATAGTCGGGACCAATATGATAGGCAAGGTGTGATTTTTTGTTCCAGTTATTAATGATGATAATACATGATTTGATGGTTTAACATGAGGGAGTGATGAAAAAAGTTAAAATTTACGGGGCCGGGTCCATCGGAAACCATCTCAGTTATGCCTCACGGCAGATGGGGTGGAGTGTTGATCTTTGTGATATTAATAAGGATGCTCTAGAAAGAGCTAAGAATGAAATATATCCCTCACGATATGGTAAGTGGGATGACTCCATAGGTCTTTATGATTGCAACGAGATATCGGACGGGAATTACGATCTGATTGTTATTGGAACACCCCCTGATAGTCATATGCCGGTTGCTCGTTCTTCCATTAAACAAGGCGCAAAAACATTACTGGTTGAAAAACCGTTCTGTACTCCAGATCTAAAGGGAGCACAACAGCTATTTGAAGAGGCCAATGAGGCTGGTTGCACAGTTTTTGTCGGCTACGATCATGCTGTTGGTAAATCCGCAACTCGGATGGCGGATTATTTAATGTCCAGTGAAGTAGGGGAAATACAAACACTGGATGTTGAATTTCGTGAACATTGGGGGGGGATTTTCAAGGCTCATCCATGGCTTAATGGGCCGGCTGATACATATCTTGGGTATTGGGAGCGTGGCGGTGGCGCGTGCGGCGAACATTCTCACGCCATTAACCTTTGGCAGAATTTGGCCCGTCAGGCAGGAAAAGGAAGAGTTGTTGAGGTTTCATCTACGATGAAATATGTCAGAGATGGTGTCATTGATTACGACAGTATCTGTTTGCTCCAGCTTGTCACCGAAGACGGATTTGTCGGTCGGGTTGTTCAGGACGTAGTCACCCGGCCGACAAGGAAATGGGCGCGGGCTCAGTGTGAAAACGGATATGTTGAATGGTATTGTGGCAACAAACCTGGACTAGATACAGTGGAATCTGGTTTAAATACAGGAGAAGTGACTACATCAGAAATTACAAAGACAAGGCCGGATGATTTTATTCAGGAATTAAGGCATATTGAATCAATCTTAGGTACTGGAAGCCGTAAGGATTCTCCCATTTCATTAGCACATGGGCTTGATACGATGTTGGTTATCGCTGCCGCACATCTTTCTGCGCAGAAAAAATGTTCCGTCAAGATTGATTATTCAGCCGGCTATAAAATTGATGCTCTTTCACTCATGAAATAATTTATCGGTGTGTTTTTTCGTCTATCAAACAGGCGGCTTGTTCGGCTAGCTTGGTTTTTAAGATCGCTAATTTTCTTTCAATCTTAAATAGTAAAGGGACGATTATGACAGAGTTTGATTTTAATGATTTGTTTGTTTTGGATCTGGCCAATAACCACCAAGGAAGCATGGATCATGGACTTAAGGTGATCAGAGAATGTGGAAAAATTGTGAGAAAGCATAAGGTTCGTGCCGCCTTAAAATTCCAGTTCCGCCAATTAGACACATTCATTCATCCTGCGCATAAAAAATCAAGCGATAATAAACACATACCACGTTTTCTCGCAACTCGTCTCAGTGACAAGGAGTGGCAAACATTATTCGATGCTGTCAAGGATGAAGGCATGCTGACGATGTGTACCCCGTTTGATGATGAGTCGGTGCCGGTAATAACCGATATGGGCTTTGATATTATTAAGGTTGCGAGTTGCTCTGCAAAAGACTGGCCTTTGCTTGAGGCAATTGCTGATTCTTTTATGCCGGTGCTTGTTTCAACCGGGGGATTGGAAATTAGCGATATAGACAACATCACCAGCTTTTTTGAACATAGAGGCGTACAACATGCATTGATGCACTGTGTTTCGGTTTACCCAATCCCTAACAATCTGTTCAACTTGAACTATATTGACGTTATGCGCAGCCGTTATCGGGATCATACAATCGGTTGGTCGACACATGAAGATCCTAATGAAACTGTTGCTATTCAAATCGCGGTTGCAAAAGGCGCCAGGATATTTGAGAGACATGTGGGAGTTGAGACCGACCAAATCAAACTTAATTCCTATTCATCTACGCCCGAGCAACTCGATAAATGGCTGGAGGCCTATAAACATGCCGTAACTCTCTGTGGAATAAAAAATAAACGTCCTGTTACGGACTTGGAAAAAAAATCATTAGATGATTTGCAAAGGGGCGTATTCTTAAAGAGGAATGTTAAAAAGGGCACAGTATTAACTCGTGATGATGTTTATTTTGCAATGCCATTTTCCGAGGGGCAACTTCCAAACGGGGTTTGGCAAGAGGGAATAGTTGCTAAAGAATCGCTAAAAAAAGATGATCCGCTCTGGAAAAACAGCGTATCCATCCCGCCCGCTACAGATACTTCGGTGCTTAAAAAGGCGATTCATGAAGTAAAAGCCATGTTGAACGAGGCGTCAATAGCGCTTGATAGTGGGTTCCATATTGAGTTTTCCCATCATTATGGAGCAAAAAATTTCAGAGAAGTTGGCGCCGTAATTATTGATTGCATAAACCGTGAGTATTGTAAAAAACTAATTGTTGTTTTGCCCGGGCAAAGACATCCGGCGCATTACCACAAACGCAAGGAGGAATCCTTTCAGGTTCTTAGCGGAGTTTTTGAATGTGAGATAGATGGACACAGGAGAACATTGCATCCTGGTAACATTGCCCTGGTGCAGCCTGGGGTTTGGCATCATTTTTGGTCCGATACCGGCTGCATTGTGGAAGAGGTTTCCACCACACATTACAATAATGATTCCGTGTATAATGACAGGCGGATAAACGCGCTTGATAGAAGTGAAAGGAAAACCGCTGTGGAACACTGGGGCCGATTCCAGTTTGGGGCTGATTGATAGTGATTTTATGATAAAGCTTGTGGTGTTTGATTTTGATGGTACTTTAGTTGAATCAAATGAGATTAAGCGGCAGACTTTTTTTGAAGTTACCGATCACTTGCCTGGCGCTAAGCCACTTCTAGATAAAGTACTGTCGGATCCTGAGTTTGGAGACCGTAATGCAATATTTACATACGTTTCTGAACGGTTAAATTCAACAAATCAAGGAGTCGTTGTTGATTCCCTGGAGCTATCTGCCCTCTATACCAAGTTGTGTGAGGAAAAAATTATACAAGCTCATGAGATTAAAGGAGCAACGCAAGCGCTAGCTGAACTATATGCCATGGGTATCAAATTGATGATCAGTTCCGCGACCCCGGAATTAACCTTAAAAAATATCATACTTAAGCGGGGATGGGGGCCTGTATTTAATAAGATATATGGCTGTCCAGCAAGTAAGGAGCAACACGTGGCTGAAATCATGAGAACCTGGCAATGTTCGGCAGAAAATATCCTTTATGTGGGCGACAGTGAGGTCGATCGGCGGGCTGCCTTGCGGGCAGGCTGTTATTTTGCAGGAGTCGGCAAAGATATTTCCCGTTTTGACATTAGTCCTGAATACATGCTGGAAGATTTGCGAGAGTTGTCTTCGTTTGTTATGCAGCACCCTTGGAATTGACAGCCTATTGATAAGATAACAACTTTCGTTCATTGTTACGGTATAACCGGACAAAGCTGGCATAAGTATAAAACGATGAAAATGATTCGGCAGCATTATTCAAGCGATAAAGACAAATCATAGATAGTTAAAATTCTCTGAAGAGAAAAAAATGATTTTTGAGAGTAACTGAATGATAACAGTCGCAAATAGAATAAAATCATATACGCTAAATATAACAAGGCGAGAGATCGAAAAAAGATATTTAGCAAATTTTAAAAAAAATAATGAGTTATGGGAGATATTGAATAGTTATATTTTAGCATCAGGATCGACAGGCTGTGGTTTCGGTGATTATTGGACGCTTTATAATTTTGTACGAAAAAATAAACCAAAAGAAATTTTGGAGTGCGGTACCGGAATTTCAACCATTGTAATAGCCTATGCTCTAATCGAAAATGAAAAAGAGGGGTTTAGGGGAAGTATTACTTCGATGGAATCAGTTGAAGAATATTATAACATGGCAAAAATACTATTGCCGAAATTTATGATGCCTTATGTTGATATTATTTTTAGTCCTGTCATTGAAGATTATTATTCACTTTTTCGAGGTGTACGATACAAAAATATCCCTAACAAAAAATACGATTTTGTTTATGTCGATGGACCAAGCTACATAGCGCCTTCAGATGGAACAATTGCTTTTGACTATGATTACTTGTACATCGTAAAAAATTCAAAAACGCCTGTATCTGCTATAATTGATAAAAGAGTAAGTACCTGTTATGTACTCCAGAAAGTATTTGGAACAGAGAAAGTACGTTATAATGCATTAAAACATTTGGGCTTCGTGGATCCATGCTCGAAAGAGGATATCCTGCATTTTGACGAAATAACACCTTCTGACGCTTTCGCTGAAAGCTTTAAGATCTTCGGAAATACAACGTTAACTTTGAAATTTAAAAATAGTAAATATCTAGGGAAACTCTGATTAATCGGAGTTTCCCTAAACTAAACGTGGCGGGTGTTGTAGGCTAGGACCCGGCAGCAAAACAAGAAGCTAACCTATGGCTAAAGTTTTTGATTTCATGGATAAGGACAGGCAGGAGTTCTTGCGTATCAAGCACGAGGAAGCGCAGCGTTTCATCGACCCTGACACAGGGAAGATTCATGCGCATATGGTCGAGCGCATCAACTGTCCGGTATGCGATGTGGACGATTCCGTGTGGGTGTTCGACAAGGCTGGATTCGACTTCGTAAGGTGCCGTCATTGCGGGTTGTTGTACGTCAACCCACAACTCACCGCCGAGATACAGGATTCCATCTACAAGCAGTCCAAGACTGCTGACCACTGGATCAAGGTTCAGAAGAAGACCAAGGAACAGACCTGGAACGCGGAGAAGAAGTACTTGCCTGCTCTTGAGGAACTGCGTCGCATCTACCCGCAGGGTGGAAAACTGCTAGATGTGGGTTGCTCCATCGGCCAGTTCCTGAGCCTGGCTCGTGACGCCGGATGGGATGTCATGGGCGTGGAACTGAATGCCGACGCGGCGGCCATCGCACGCCGTGATTACAGTTTGACGATCCACGAGAAGAAATTGGAAGAGGCTGGTTTTGCCGGTGGCGAATTCGATGTTGTGACTCTCTGGGGTGTTTTAGAACACCTCACCGACCCCAATGGCATGTTGCAAACTATCCGCCGTGTGCTTAAGAATGATGGTTTAGTGCTGTTTTTCGTGCCTAATGGTCACAGCCTGATTATTCGCATGACCCGGGAGCACAATTCCACGGTATCTGGGCGCGCCCATCTGTGGTATTTCACCCCTGAAACCATGGACAAAATTCTGCGTAAGAGCGGCTTCAAAAAGGTCGTTGAGTTTTCTGTGTTGCCACAGCTACACGAAATCGAGCATTTCCTACAATATAATACGCTCTACCGTGAGCCCGACGTAGAGTGCGCTGAGGAGTTTACCATTCCTACCGAGGTGCGGGAGGCGCTGGAGCGCTATATGGATAAAAACAAGCTGGGTTACAAATTGATTACTATTGGCAGAAAGATCGGTTGACAGTCTCACTGGAGAATTATTATGAGAAGAATTAAGGGGGTGATGGTGGTCGTACCGACGCCACTCACAGCAAATGAAGACGCTGACCTGGAAGGCATTGAGCGTCTGATAG
The DNA here is from genome assembly GCA_028715605.1 of Desulfovibrionales bacterium. Classification (NCBI taxonomy): domain Bacteria; kingdom Pseudomonadati; phylum Thermodesulfobacteriota; class Desulfovibrionia; order Desulfovibrionales; species Desulfovibrionales bacterium. Next base: position 64,682 of record JAQURM010000001.1, on the reverse strand, counting down.
ATTTCCTCGCTGGTCATGGCCTTGCGCTGTTCGCGCTCGGTTCGGCCGGCGAAGGCATGAACCTCTCTTTCGCCACCCGTGTTGCGGTTGCGCGCAAGATGGCAGAGGTCAACGACGGACGCGTACCACTGCTTGTAGGTGGCGGCAGTTTTAGCGTGCGCGACTCACTGGAATTTATCGGCGCTGTCGCTGACTGCCGTATTGACGGTATTCACGTCATCCCGTATGACAAAAAGATAAGCGGTGAGGCAGTGGAATTGCTCTACCGCGGGATTGCCGATAGATCGCCGCTTCCTATCTGGCTGTATCAGAATACCACCCGTACCAGTGGTATTCCCATTGAGGTGGTCAAGTCCCTGAAAAGCCACCCGAACATTCACGGCGTCAAGCTGGCGGGGTTCGATCTGCGGGTAAACCAGGGGTTCATGGCGCTCAACTCACCGGATTTCCAGGTATTTGGCTCGGCCGATTGCCAGATGTTTTCGTTCCTATGCCATGGGTTGGAAGCGAGTTCCAGCAGCACCGCGGCTTGTTTTCCTGAACTGTTTAAAGAGCTCTATGTATCAATCCAGTCCGATAGCCTGAGTAGGGCGCGCGCCAAGAACGACGAGATCATGAGCTTTCTCAAGCGCCTACCTAAAGGAGCTTACTGGCACAACGGGGAGTCAGCTGCGGAGGTCAAATATCTGTTGTCGTTGCGCGGCATCTGTAAGGAATATGTGGCCAAGCCCTTCCGGGGTCAGACTGACGAAGAGAAGCGTCTAAGTGAGGCTGTCTACCGCGATTACGAGCACTATTTGAAGACTGGAAAGTTGTGTCTGGCATAATGACAAGTACGGATTCACAGCCCGTTGTTTCCGGTGAGGGGCGGGCAATTGTTGTTGTGCCGGCACGCGGGGGGTCGAAGCGCTTCCCGCGCAAAAACATTGCGTTACTGGCGGGGCGTCCCCTGCTGGCCTATTCCATTGCGGCAGCGCAGCAGGCACGGAGTATCGATGCTGTGTATGTTTCGACGGAGGACGACGAGATCGCGGCGGTAGCCAAACGCTATGGCGCACAGGTGCCCTTCCGCCGTCCGGAGGAACTGGCTGGTGATCAAGTGCCTGCAGATGCGGCAGTGGCTGATCTGGTGCGTCGTCTGCAGGGCGAGCACGGTCTGAATATTGATATGGTTGTGCTGATCCAACCCACCTCCCCGTTTGTCACTGCTGCTCACATTGACGCGGCGGTGGAACTCCTGCGTGCCGAGCCCGACTTGGATTCGGTGACTACTATGGCAGAGCTGGACCACCGCCACCATCCTTACAACCTGGCCTTCATGAAGGCGGACGGCCGCTGGGAGTTTCTTTTCGAAGAAGAACGTAATCAGGCGCGTAGCCGTCAGAGCAAACCGAGTGCGCTGAAGTTCGGCAATCTGTTTGCTGCCCGTACCGAGACCATGCTCAGCGTTGGCCGTTTTGGACGCGTCAAAGGCGCGGTGCTGATTGACCCTATTTACTCATGGGACATTGATCATGAATGGGAATTACGCGTCGCCGAGTACTTGCTCGCCAATGGTTTGGTGAACCTTCCGCATATAGTGCCCTGACGGGGGAATTGGTCTTAGAGGGGAGCTTTAAAGGCGAGGGTTGTCGAGTAACTCTTCGTAGTAAAGTCAGTCCATAATGCACAGTGTTTTGCGATTTACGGAAAATATTTGATAAGCAAGTTTTAGTTTTGGCTCCTCGACTTTTTATGTGGATTCCAAGATATTTTGAATCGGTGCAGCAACCAGATAAATCATTCCGATAAATGTCTCGTCCTTTCTGCCAACCTCTAGCCCGTGCCTTGGGCCTGGAATATTTCGTTGAAGGTTTCGGTGCGTATGAAGTAGTTTAGTAATAATCCAACAGTGCCGTGATTCTTTAGCATGCCGGTATTTCTCAACAATAGAGGATAGGATTGAAATTTTCTCGTATTGCTAAAAGCTTAATTGTTCATTTTAACCTGGTTCAATTGAGTGTTCGCCTCGGTATGCCTATTCTTACGGCAAGACTTGCAATGCTTTTATCGAAATCATTTAATACGGGCAGTAAGTATAATGTTCTTTGTCTAGGACGCTCGATTTTTGATGAAGACATTGAAGAGTTGGCAAAATATGGTTCAACACTTAATTATCTCATTATTCCAAAATTTGTTTTTATAAGCATATTTAATCATTATTTTTCGCAAATGCCATTAAGTCAAAGCCATATTAAGTATCATGAATTTAAGGGCTTCAATCATGAGAAAGAGATGTATAGGCGGTTTCTTAAAGCACTTTTGAGTGAGTTGTCCAAGAGTTCTGGCATTAACGCTGTAATGTCTGCAAATTATGTCTATGCATGGCAACAGGAGTTAGCTGTTGTTTGTAATGAGGCCAAGATACCTTTTGTTGTGTTGTTTAAAGAAGGGATTTCTCCCGTGTATAAGGGGGGGGATGCTTCACAAGATGCCCATGATCTATTAGTGAACGCCTATACCAATAATAAATTTATAGGCACTAAGCTGCTTGTTTATAACGAAAAAACAAGAAATGCTTTTGTCAATGCAAATATTGAAGGAATTAGCCGAGATACGGTAGAGATTGTCGGCATACCAAGATTTGATAGATACTTTAAATTGAAGACACAAGGAAATAATATTGTATTTTTTTCTTTTTCTATAGAGGATAAGGCTCGTCACTTGGAGCTATCTGAAGAAGTGCTCAATGAATATATAGATAAGAGTGAAAAATTCCACATCGAGGTAATGAGGTATGCAAAATCCAATTCTGGGCAGAATGTAGTTATAAAAACTAAACGCAATATTAGGTACCTGAATTATGTGAAAAAAATAGCTAAAAATAACGGATATTCGAATTTAAAAAATCTTTTAATCACAAACACTGGAAATGTATACGACCATATAAAAAACTCTTTCGCTATTATTGGTTATAACTCAACGGCATTGTTGGAAGGTTTTGCCGCTTGCCGGCTGATTATTACACCAGACTTTAGGGGCGGAATAATTCATGATTTTTTTGAGGAATATCCTAATTTGGCTAATTATGCAAAAAATATGGAAGACATTGAACGTATTGTTTCAAAAGGTAGTGCCATTGCTATTAATAATGAAGAATTGAAGTCATTGTTATGTGACAGAATATACATACCTGATGGTCAAGCTTGTAGAAGAACGGAAGCATCCATACGAAAAGCCATTGATATGTTTAAAAACAAGGAGGCATTGGAAGCCTAATTTCCTGAATCCGTGACGCTTTAATTGGCAAAGCAACAAACTGGCCGGAATGTTTTAGCTCCCGGTGTCGCCTCAATATCAAGAAATTACTCGTAATGAAAAAAAGGTTCACATATCCTTTGAGGACGGCGCTTCGCTTTTTGTTAGTTATTAAGTCATACCCAACGGCGGGCATCTCCTTTTTTTTTCGAATTTTTAATCTCATTTATGGGTGTAAGAGGGTTGTTTTGCGTGATTATGATGAGATATACAGACATAAACAATGCCTTCGTGAGAGCAAGAAGAATGTAGGTCATGCCGTGATTGGAAAAGAGGTTGCTCTGACATTTCTTAATCGTGAATTGTGTCGAGTAAAGATCAAAAATGATGAGGAGTTATCTGCAGAACATTTTTATCTCAACAGATCTACCGCTGATGCAGATTTTCTGCTTAAATTATGCAATGGTCACATCAATATTAATAAGGATACTTTGATTTTTGATCCTGGCTGCGGCACAGGCAGGCATCTTCTTTATCTGGTCGATAAATTTGGCTGTAAAGGCATTGGGGTTGATGTTTACTCACCAGCGATTGAGGTGGCTAAGCGAGCAAGTTGGGATAAGCATGTAGAATTTTATTCGCTTTCTTCACTTGAGAAAGGTGTTTTAGAAAGATTGATCCCAGATGGTTGTGACTATGTGTTTATAAATAGTTGGCTCAACCATGTTTACGGGTACGACGGTTATGGTGAGTTTATCAAGAAGATTGTTAATTCGTGCCGGATGATACTATTGATTACGTCAATTAAAAATGATTTGCAAAAGTATCTTCCCAACCCTGAAATACTTGTGCATGAGATACGTGGGAAATCACAATATGCGCTCATAAAAGGTAATAAGTGTTGAGATAATTAAAATGATATTCTCCAAAAATATTAGTATTGATGGCCGAACTGTTGGAGAGGGCAATCCGATATACATCGTTGCAGAAGCGGGTGTGGCCCATTTCGGCAATGAAGAAAAAGCTTATAGATTGGTGGACCTTGCAGTTGAAGCGCGTGCCGATGCGGTTAAATTTCAAGTCTTTGATGTTAATGCATTAATCTCCGACGAACTTAATGATTGGAAGGATCGTCTTCGGTCCAGACAATTGCCGTTTCAGGCTTTTGAGAGAATACAGAGGTACTGCCGTGAAAAAGGGATCACTTTTTTTGCTACAGCTCATGATGAACCATCTCTGGACTTTCTGGTGAGTCTTGATGTTCCGGTTTATAAGGTCGGTTCAGGCGAAGTAGGCAATTGGCCATATTTATCCCGTGTGGCAGCCCTTGGAAAGCCAATAATCTTTTCAACGGGTATGTATCAAATTAGCCAAATCAAAAAGGCGTTAGATGCAGTGGCTGCAACCGGCAATACAGACGTGGCAGTATTGCATTGCGTGACTCGTTATCCTACTCCGCCGGAAGAGGTAAGTCTAGGCAATATCGCATTGATTCGAGAACGTTTTAATGTCATATCCGGATATTCTGACCATACTGAGGGGTATCATATCCCCCTGGCTTCAGCGGCCTTAGGCGCAGCAATTATAGAAAAACATATCAGCCTCGATTTTGATGTGCCGGATGCACAGGACTGGAAGGTATCGTGCGGGCCGCATAATTTGGGGATCTTCATAAGACAAGTTCGGCAGATCGAAGCTGCTCTAAGAGTTCGAGAAAGCGGACCAACCGAGGGCGAAAAAAAGAGTTTGGTTTGGGCGGGAAAGAGTTTGGTGGCAAAACATGACATTTCCGCAGGATCATTGTTAACACGTGATGATGTGGTGTCGAAAAGACCGGGGACTGGTATCCCGCCTTCACAGATTGAACAGGTAGTAGGTCGTAAAATAAAGGTCAATATACGAAGGGATAACGTCATAAAATTTGAGGATTTGGAATGAAAAAACGTAAGATATGCGCGGTATTAACTACTCGCGGCAATTATGCGAAAATGAAATCTGTTATGGCCCTTATTCAGGAAGCTCCCGATTTGGAATTACAACTTGTAATCGGCGGCATGATTGTTCTTGAAAAGTATGGACGCATCTTGCAGACCCTTGAGAATGGCGGATCGTTTGTGGCAAGAAGGATTAATTTTGTTATTGAAGGAGAAAATCTTGCAACAATGTCCAAATCGGCAGGGTTGGCTGTGATAGAATTTGCAAATGCTTTTGAAGAGCTTAAGCCGGATATTGTTCTGGTTATTGCGGACCGGTTTGAGTGTTTGCCGATCGCAATGGCCGCCGCTTATATGAATATTGTCGTTGCCCATATTGAAGGAGGTGAAGTTTCAGGATCCATTGACGAATCCATAAGGCACTCCATAACAAAATTATCTCATATCCATTTCCCTGCCTCGCAGGAGGCTGCCGAGCGTATTAAGCGCATGGGCGAGGATGAATCTACCATATTTCCTGTCGGCGGAACAAGCATGGATATCATTCGTCAATTGGATCTTGAAGACCTGGAACCGGTAAGAAGTTATCAAAAGGAATGGGGTATGGGGCCGTTAATAGATATTGAGGCTAATAAATATCTCGTTCTTATTCAGCATCCCGTTACCACTGAATATGAATATAATTTTGAGCATATTAATGAAACGATTGCGGTTTTAAGAGAGCTTAGGATGCCAACCCTGTGGATTATGCCGAACATGGATGCTGGCGCTGACGGCATTAATAAAGCAGTTCGCAGGTTAAGGGAGCGTGAATCACCCGATTATATCCATTTTTTTAAGAGCCTGCCGATTGAATATTATGCACCTGTTTTGAAAAATGCGGTATGTATTTTGGGAAATTCATCAAGTGGCATACGGGAGGCTGCTTTTCTTGGGACGCCGGCTGTCAATATTGGCTCACGGCAAAATGGCAGGGAGCGTGGAAAAAACGTAATAGATGTCGGTTATAATCGCACTGAAATTTTAAGCGCCGTCAAGTATCAGATAAAACATGGTCCATATGAAACTGATCATCTTTATGGGGATGGTTATGCGGCTGAAAAGATTATTGAGGTTTTGAAAACTACATCTCTTGATGTTCAAAAGCAAATTACCTACTGATGTAGATTATTACCAAACCCTTTTTGGCTGAAGTGGTAATGAATTAATGGACACTTTCTTAAGAGTGATTTAATCATCATTCTGGAGGTGTTCGATGGGAGCAAGAAAAAGACGTAACTATTCAAAAGAATTCAAGGAAGAGGCGGTCAAACTGGTCAGCGAACGAGGATATTCATATGCTGAAGCCGGACGGAATTTAGGGGTAAATCCGAATTTGCTGAGTCGGTGGACACGTGAAATAGAGTGAGAAGAAGTTGCTTCACCTGGTAGCGCGGTGGCGCTGCAAGAATGAGTGCCCCTGCGAAATAGGTTTTCAAAGAGCGATTTCTTCCCAATTTTATTGACGGAGAAGGATAAACAGGTTACTTTTGCCGAAAACAGCGAAAAATTATGCAATTATCCATATTTCAACAAAAAATAAATCATCCTTTCCCTATGGCAGGGCTAACAAGGCAAAAATTTGTTCAACATACTAAGACGGGCAATTGTTTGCGGTCATAGCGGGATCGGCTGAGGAAAAAGCGAAAGAGTGCTAGAACTGTTGAAAAAATGTAAGTCAACAAAATATCTAACCGGTCCAGCAGCTAGAGCTTATCTAAATGAGCTAGAAGTACTAAATGAGGGGATTGAGATCCAATTACGGAGTTTCATACATAATGATGATTGCATGCCCCACGAATAGCAGGCGAGAGGATGATTTGAGCGAGTCATTTTTGCTGTTTATTTTTGCGTCTGTTGCTTTTGCCTTCTTAGTGCTCAAGTTGGGGTTGTTTTTTTCGTTTAGTTTTGCGGTCGCCTCTTATCTTATAGGAGCAGGAGTCGTGGGAGCGGTAGCGCTCGGGGCGATAAAACTTAATTTGAAAAATAAACTGGAGCATATTGTATCGGGGTCTAGTCCTAACTCTCTCTATCTTGTTTTCTGCACTTTAGGCTCTGGACTCTTAACGGCATCAATTCACCGATATAGCGGCGACGACGGGTTCTATCTTGCGAAAGCTGTCTATTACGTAGAGCACCCAGACGCTATTATTAACCTTGCGGTCACCTGGGTTGCGGATATTCCTGCCGGCACTGATTTTGTTCGTTTCCAATATTACGAGACATTTCAAGCTGCAATTGCGTGGCTAGCTGGTTTGAAGGTGCTGACAATAGCACATATTGTTTTTCCATTCCTGGTTGGAAGTGCTGCGTTCCTTGCTATCTATTTGTTGCTTGGATTGTTTGAAAAGCGGAAAGCTGCAAGGTTACTTGGTAGTGTTGTTCTCGTGCTTATAATTATGTTATTCGGCGATACCTCTCGTTCGTATGGCATATATACGCTTGCTCGAGCTCACCAAGGCAAGGGTGTGCTCCTCTTTTTGGGATTTTACACTTGGGTATATTTTTCATTGAAGTATTGGGAGTATAATGATTGGTCTAATTTCTTTAAACTGGTTGTCGTTTGTGTTGCTCTAGCCGCGCTAAGTACAACCGCCTTCGCTTATATCCCGCTTCTATCTATAATTCTGTTCATATCGTTCTATGGCTCTCAAGGTAAGTTGGTTTCTTTTGAGGCATTTAAAAAGGGCACGACATATGCGATTTCCCTCGTGCCTCTAGTGGTTCAGGCATTGAGTTATAAACGCGCTTTGCTCAATCTTCACCCTAAGGAACATTGGAAGTCCCATTTCCCCTCCGACTTTTGGGGGCAGGTGGAATTGATTACGGGTGATAGTTTACTCATACCTGTCTGTTTAGGGCTTAGTTTAGTTGTGATTGCAATATTTTCTCCACATAGGAAATTTTTCCTTATATGGGTTTTTGTTACAGTTGCTTTCGTATTGAATCCGATTGTTTCAGGATTTATTATGAGTAAGTTGACGACAGAAAATATATATTGGCGAATGTTTTATCTTCTTCCATTCCCGTTAGTCGTTGTAATCGCTGTATTGGCGTATTTTAGAAAAGAAAGTTATTCTTTGGCGCATTTATCTATTGGGTCGATGCTGCTGATTTTCGCGATATGGGTTTCCCCAACATCCATTTTCGCAGGAGGAAAATATACGACGCTAGAGTGGCCTAGGTACAAACTGACTCCCGTTGCTATAGAAGTTGTTAGGCGGCTCCACGCTTATCTTCCGCCTGGAACGATGGTTGCTGATACGGAATATTTCGCGGTTCCACTGACTATTAGTTCTACGAAGTTTCCGCAATTGTTGCTGGAACCTAGAGTACTTTATAACATGAACAACGACAGTGACTGGAAGAAAGAGGTTTTGAACCGCGAGCGGGTGGAGCGATACCTATATCGAGGTTCCAAAGAAACTGGTGAACTAGCATTTTTTAAGAGATTTTTAGATAAACACCGACCGGATTATTTGATGCAAAATCTTAATTTTCCTAACGCAAAGGATGTACGTCGTATTATGGTGGAGAATAACTACAGTCCGGTTAAGAAGAAGATTCACCCAGATTATGTTGTTTGGCGGGCAAATCCGATTTAGTGGTGATAACTCGTCGGAATTGGAGTCCTAGAGCGTCTCTTAATAAGGAGTTTTCTCTTTTGCTTCTTTTTGCCAAAGATTATGAATTCAAGTTCGGTAATACATCACAAGTTATCTGGCAGGGTTCTGCTATCGATTCAATCGCCACTACAGGTTACGATTGATGAGATAGAATGGGAGCGCAAAGCATGAGTTGCAGCGTCCATCCCCATGAAAGATCGACTCCATGGGTGGGAAAAAAGATCCAATCCTCCACGCAGTCACAGCAAGAACTGGCGGTGACAGACACAGACACTGCACCGTCGCTTGGTGGTCCTGACTGTGGGCCGTCGGCCACAATCTCTGCAGATCAGGTTCCATTTTCATATCCTAAAGAAGTTGGGAAAGAACGCAAATATTTGGCGCAAGCACTAAGAACTGGTCGCATGGCTGGAGATGGCGATTTCAACCGTCGCTGTTCGAGTCTGCTAAGTAACCTGATAGGAGTGGCTGGTGCTTTGATGACCCCATCGTGCACCCATGCCCTAGAGATGGCGGCGATCCTGTTTGGGTTGGGGCCGGGAGATGAGGTCATCATGCCCTCGTTCACCTTCACCTCCACCGCCAACGCCTTTGTGTTGCGTGGAGTGAGAATCGTGTTTGTGGACATTCGCCCGGACACGCTCAACCTGGATGAGGCCTTGGTCGAGGAGGCGATTAATTCGCGCACCAAGGCAATCGTGCCGATGCACTATGCTGGCGTGGCCTGTGAGATGGATGCGCTGATGGCGGTAGCAGGGCGCTACGGCCTGTGGATAGTAGAAGATGCCGCCCAAGCGATCGGCTCCGGCTACAAGGGGCGTCCTCTAGGGAGCTTCGGCCATCTGGCGGCTTTCAGTTTTCATGAAACCAAGAATCTCCAGTGTGGGGAAGGCGGCGCCCTGTTGGTCAACGATGCTAGTTTCTTTGCCCGTGCCGAGATCATTCGGGAAAAGGGCACAAACCGGTCGCAATTTTTCCGGGGAGAAGTGGCCAAGTACAATTGGGTCGATCTCGGTTCGTCGCATCTGTTGGGTGAATTGCCAGCCGCTTTTCTTTACGGCCAACTGCAACAGCTCGAAGCTGTGACTGCCGATCGGTTGCGGGTTTGGGAGTATTATCGCCAGCGCTTGACAGGTCAGGAACAGAAAGGTAATGTGGAGTTGCCGGTTGTTCCCGTCGACTGTTCCCATAATGCCCATATCTTTTATGTGAAAGTGGCGGATGAAGCCATGCGCGAACGTCTGCTGCGTTTTCTCAAGGAACACGGCATCGGGGCGACGTTTCATTATGTGCCGTTGCACAGCGCACCGGCAGGCAGGAAATTTGGCGTGTTCCATGGTGAAGACCGGTATACCACCAAAGAGAGCCAGCGACTGTTGCGGTTGCCTCTTTATTACCGCATGACCAGTGCCGATGTCGATCGTGTCTGCGATGCAATTGAGCGTTTTTTTGAATGAGGATGTCGAGGTATTGATGCCATACGGATTTCAGAAACATTTGAGCGTCGAATTCCCTTCACAGATCGTGGTCGATACCACCGAGCGCTGTAATTTGGCATGTATTCATTGCCCCCATGCGGACTTTACAGCCAAAGGGTTGTTGGGTAACGTTTTCTTGGATGTTGCTTTGCATAACAAGATGGTTGATGAGGTGGCAGCGGATGGCCGTGGCATCTGCCGTTATCTTCGATATACGGGGCAGGGGGAAACCATGATGCACCCCCATATGTTCGAGATGCTGGGATACGCAGTTGACCGTGCGGGAACCGCAATCAATGTCACCACGAACGGTACCCTGCTGGGAGAAACACAGGCGAGGCGGTTGCTGGATACCGGGGTGCACGTGGTCGATATCAGCATCGATGCTTTCACCGATGCGACCTATGCGCTGGTGCGCAGAAAAGGCAAACTGGAAAAGACGCGCAGCAACGTATTGCGCCTGATAGATTTCAAGCTGCGTGGAGGGTATGGAACAATGGTGGTAGTCAGTTTTGTAGAACAGTCGCAGAATGCGGATGAAGTAGAACAGTTTGAAGCTTTTTGGAAAAATGCCGGAGTTAATTATGTAGTCATTCGGCGCCAACACTCCGCTGGAGGTGTGAAACCTGGACTAGTCAGTACTCCAAGTATGAGATATCCATGTCTTTATCCTTGGGAACGCCTCACTTTAGGTCCTGATGGAATGTTGCATTATTGCCCTCAAGACTGGGTTCATGGTTCAGAAATTGCCAATTACCAGGAAACCACTATTAAGGAAACATGGCAGGGTGAAGCAATGCGAAATCTTCGAGAGGCTCATTTGAGAAATGACTTTAGTTGTCACAAGTTCTGTGGTCAGTGCCCGGACTGGAGTACTACTCGCTGGCCCGAGCAAGGGCGAAGCTACACTGATCTGATGAAACATGCCGTTTCTGCCGGCATGGAAGATTGATGAGGTTCTGGATCCATTTTACATCCTTATATATCTACAACATTAACGCTTCCAAAGAGCGCTTAATAGTGGCGAACTCAAGTTCTAAGTGCGCAACTGATAGGATTGTGGGCGGGACATTAAAATTAAATCTGAAGACCTGTTTCACGGCTCCCTATTCACCGTGGCAGCGGGACACCAATGAGCAGACCAGTGGATTGCTGCGACGTTACTTCCCCAAGGGAAACGACTTCAGTAAAGTCTCAGATCAGGCGATGAAGACCATTGTCTTGAAGATCAATCAGTGTCCTAGAACATGCCTCGGCTATCAAGCTCTATATGAAGTTTTTGCAGAGGCCCTGCGTGGTGCGCCTGCAACTTGAAACCGCCGTTGCCCGCTTTGCTGGAACAAGACTAGTCCATATATCATAGGGAATGTTCTAAATGTCTGACACATCGCTACGCCACGAGCCGGAAAGGTTGCAGAGGGAAGTACTCGAAAAACTTTATGAAAACACGGTGCTCTCTACTTTTGAGATGTTTCGCTGTTTTCCTGTGTTTACCCCTAGGCTCAATTTGGCGCGCTTCCTGGTACACTACGAGCTGTTCAAGAAAATAGTAAATTTGCCGGGTTGCATAATCGATATCGGGGTCTATCGTGGAGCCTCTACTTTTACATGGGCAAAGTTGTGTGAGATTTACTGTGCAACCGATGTGCTGAAGAAAGTGTATGGATTTGATACCTTTTCCGGATTTGTAGAAATACGAGAGGAAGACGGTAAGGAGAATGAGGCCCAGAGTGTTCACTCGGGTGGGTATCACGGAGGACAAACCGTAGAAATGGATCTCCAGCTGGCGCAGGCTGCGATGAATCACGACAAGCATATTAGCCATATTGACCGGATTGAGCTGATAAAGGGGGATGTCGCGGAAACTGTTCCCAACTTTCTGGCGGAAAAGGGAAATGGTCTGAAAGTCTCTTTGCTGAATCTGGATGCTGATTTGTATGAGCCGACTAAGGTTGCACTGGATCACTTCGTGCCTCGCATGGTTCGGGGTGGAATTATCATTCTTGATGAATATGCCGTAGAGACATTTGGAGGTGAATCTCTGGCTGTCGATGAGTATTTCCGCGAGAATTTTAGTAGCAATCCTAAAGTTAAAAAGTTTACCTGGCATAGCAATCCATCAGCTTATATTGAGGTGGATTGGTGAAAGTCGGGATTATACAGTCTAACTATATCCCATGGAGAGGGTATTTTGACTTCATCTCCGATGTCGAATTGTTTATATTCCATGATAATATTCAGTACACAAAGCAGGATTGGCGTAACCGAAATAAGATCAAATCAGTAAAAGGCTTAGAGTGGCTGACCGTGCCGGTAAATTATAAGAAAACAGGGCAACTTATCGAACATACATTGATTGGTTATGAACGAATCGGCCGAAAGGGAACATGGCAGGATGAGCATATTAAAAAGTTTGAAGTAGCCTACCGTCAGGCTCCCTATGTGGATCATGCGTTACAGATATTAAGAGAAGCATTCGACGCGCGAGATGAGACGATTAGTGCTTTGAATGTTCGACTGATCAAGCTGATTTGCAGCTACCTGGATATTCCCACGAAGATGGCAATGTCTCGTGACTTTCAAGCGACTGGTACGAAAACTGAGCGATTGATCCAGTTGCTGACGGAAGCGAATGCTACCTGCTATTTGTCCGGGCCGGCCGCAAAGGCTTATCTTGACAAAGATCTATTCGACCAGCACGGTATTTCACTTGAATACAAGAGCTATGATTATCCATCATACCCGCAGCTGCATGGGGAGTTTGAGGGCGGTGTTACTGTCTTGGACTTGATCGCCAATTGTGGATCTGAGGCTCGAGCTTACATCACAAGCAGGACCGCTAATGTTGTCGCGTAATTTCGACGGGATTCATTAACGGTTCGTATGAGGCAATGACTCATGAGTGAACAGGCAGTCTTTTCCATCGTGGTTCCGGTTTATCAAAATGAGTTGAACCTTAACCACAGTATTCCAACCCTCTTACAACTTGGGCAACGTCTTCCCGGATACGAGCTAGACCTGGTGTTTGTTGACGACGGCTCAACGGATTTATCTTATAATATCTTGCTCAAATGGCAGGAAGCGCACACCGAGCAGATTACGGTAGTCAAGCTAACGCGGAATTTCGGCCAGAATCCTGCAATTCGAGAAGGACTGAAGGTTGTTAGGGGAGATTGCGTTGGAATAATTTCCGCTGACATGCAGGATCCTCCTGAAATCTTCTTGGAGATGATAGAGCGCTGGGAACGGGGTGCCAAGTTGGTGGTGGCAGAGCGGGAGTCCCGCGAGGAGAGAACGTTCGGTTCGTTTGTTTCCAACATGTATTGGCGCATGGTGAGTCGATATGCAATACCAGGACTTCCCAAGGGAGGATTCGATTATTGTCTTTTTGATCGGCAGATTAGAGATGATCTGGTTAATCTCGCGGAAAAGAATAGTCCAATATTCCCTTTGGTCTTTTGGTTGGGCTACGATCATGCTGTGATTCCATACAGGCGAAGAATAAGAACAAACGGAAAATCACAGTGGACATTATCTAAAAAAATTAAGATTACTGTTGATACGTTTATCAGTTTCACCTATCTCCCCGTTAGATTCGTTACTATTCTCGGACTCATTGCCTCGATCTTGTCGGTGTTATATGCGATGGTTGTTTTCATTCGTTGGTTGGGATGGGGAATTGCAGTGCCAGGTTGGGCTACCATCGTAATGTTGATTTCAATGTTTGGAGGGATGATTCTGTTTTCTCTAGGCATTGTCGGTGAATATCTCTGGCGGATTCTCGATGAGGCTCGTTGTCGTCCGGGGGCCGTTGTCGACAGTATCCGACGTGGGCGGCATTAGGAGCCGTAATGGGCGCACTTCATGAGAATCTGAAAGATAGCCAGATTCCAGGTGTCGTGCTCATTGTTGGGGCGCCGCGTTCGGGAACCTATCTGCTTGTTACTAAGTTGAATGCTCTATTCTCGATGGCGATTCCAATTGAGACCCATTTCATTCCCCTGTTTCAGAGGTACCTTCCATTGTGGGGTGACTTGCGCAACGAGTCCAACCGGAGCTTATTGCTTGAGTGCATCTACGATTTCCTGGAAATATGGACGCTCCGTTCCGGGCAGGGACGTGATTTGGAAGATATTGTTCAGCATAGTCTTTTGGTGACCCGACCACGGACCAAAGCTATTCTTGCCGATAATGATAATTACCCAGATATGGTGGAAGCTTTGTTCCGGGAATATGCCGATTTTCGCGAAGCCCGGCTGACTGGAGATAAAAGTGCATTTTTTGCCTCGATACCACTGGAAGAATTCGATAATGCACTTTCCAGTATGAAGATCATTCACGTAATACGAGATGGACGGGACGTCAGTTTGTCTTGGCGCGCGACTTGGTTTGGTCCGAGATCTCTGGCTGAAGCCGCCTGGTTGTGGCGTGACCATGTACAGGATAAGCAGCGCTGGGGAATGCGTAATCCTGATCGCTATCTTGAGTTGCGTTACGAAGATTTGCTTGATGCTCCTGACACAACGCTTGCTAGAGTTGGAGATTTTCTAGGTCTGCCGGTGACTGAGATTGATAATCGTGACAACAGCATGGCAGAGCTTCTCGCCCAGGGAGATACGCACGTCAAACTGATGGAACCGCTTGATCCAGGAAACAAGGAGAAGTGGCGTCACGCCATGTCGGAGCGCGATCAAGCTTTGTTCGAATACTATGCCGGTGATGTTCTACTTGCAAATGGTTATTGTATATCCGGACGCCAAATCAACGTGCGGGAACTTTTGGCTTTCCTCCTCTATGGCCTTGCTGCACGCACTCTGCGCTTAGTTTCCTTTCGCCACTGGCGCTTATGGCTTAAAGAGTTTTTGCCTATCGCGGTGTGGGCAGCGAGACGCCTAGGTTTTTCCTTGCCCGGTCTCCTCAATCGAAGGTTTAATCATTGACTTGAAAGCGGGAGCATGACCAGGATTCCGGCGAATGGTATGCGGCATGCCCGTGGTCTCATATCGCTTGTCGCCGTTTTTGCGGCCCTAGGCTTTCTTGTCTGGCACT
This sequence comes from Desulfovibrionales bacterium, assembly GCA_028715605.1. Taxonomy (NCBI): domain Bacteria; kingdom Pseudomonadati; phylum Thermodesulfobacteriota; class Desulfovibrionia; order Desulfovibrionales; species Desulfovibrionales bacterium. The sequence continues at coordinate 49,319 of JAQURM010000001.1, read as the reverse complement.
GGCCGAGCGCAACAGTATGGCAAGCAGTTTTGAATCCATCCCGATTGGCAGCACTAACAGGCTTTTCAATGTTGTTCTGCGCGGCCGTCGTTGTGCGCGCAATACGTTGGCATTATTTGATGTCCAGCCAGTTGCATGAACGTTTTGCAACTACCCTTAAGGCCTACGTTTGGTTCTTTGCTATCGGGGGTTACACGCCGATGCGCGCGGGAGAATTACTCCGAGTCGGCTGGGTAAAGTCTCGTGGGGGGTCTGGAACATTCGCAACAGGAGCGTTTCTGGCTGAAAAGTTGGCGGATGTTACGGCTTTGCTGTTGCTGTTGGGCTTGGTCGCTTTAGCCAAAACAGTCCCCAAACCGCTAGAGGGAACTTTCTCGGCAATAACAGCACTCTTATTAATTGGATATTTTATACTGATCTTCCTCGCTCAGAGAACTCCCGACCGACTGAATCGTTCTGTAACCAAACAAAGCTTGCGCAGCCGATTTGACCTTTTGCTCTCGGCGGTTCCGATACCGAGTGCCGGCCGCCCATTCTGGTCATTTCAAATTCTCACCCTGCTCGTATGGGGCCTTTTAACAATCGGTTTCCTCGTCTACCTAAAGGCATGCTATCCAAATATTCACTGGAGCGCTGCTCCGATGTGCCTCGCGATGGTGAATCTATCCACTTTCCTTGGAGGCCCGCCTGGAAATTTGGGGGTTTATGAGGCCTTTTTCGCAATTTCGCTCCAAGCCTATGGCATCAACTTCGAAGAAGGTGTAGCTACCGCAGTTGTATTACATTTCGTTGCGCTTGCCACCACCGGGCTTATCGCTATTGTCTCGAAGTGCACGCGGCCTGTCGTGGATTAAGTTCCATATATTAAGGTTAGCCTCCCCATGAAAAACATATATATTGTGAGGTGGTCCCCAAAAACTGGACAATGGTGTAAGCTCTGAGTCACTCAAACAAGGAGATGACAATGAGCAAACAAAAACGGGGTCTTCGTGTAAGAGTGTGGGTAAAAACGGACATAAGAACGGCATAACACCGCGTCAGATAAGGAAAAATGAGGTTTAAAGATAGTGAGAAAATCTGTATGATTTGTGGATGGGAAAGAAGAGACGATTACTGGACGAATATCAGTTCCCCGGATTTCGACCGCGATCGGGAATACAGGGGATATTTGGAGACCCGAAAGCTCGTGTTATCCGACTTGAGAGGACTCAAAAAAAACAGCATGCGGTTGTTGCGGCACCGTCCATCGCAGTTATTACGACAAGACAAAACGACAGATACGGGACCTGTCCTGTGGGGATGCGCGGATATACCTGGAAGTGGAAGTTCGGCGAGTCCAGTGCAAGAGGTGTGGGAACGTGAAGCGGGAGAAGCTCCCCTGGCTGGCAAACAATCCCTTTTATACGAAACGGTTTTCCTGCTACGTGGGTCGGAAGTGTCGTGCCATGACGGTAGTGTAAAATCTTTTGTGTAAATTCTGAAAGGGGTAGAAAAAAGGCGCTTTTCCTTTTAAATAGGGATTGACCACCAATCTCAAATAAAAGGAGAAAGTGTTTTGGTATGTCTCACTACGACTTAGCCTTAGTGTTTGTTAGTTTTCAGAGGTGCTGCGTTTATTTGTCCATTGTAAAAGAGTTGTCCAGCCAATACAGGATAGCTATATGTCCGCAAGCTGTTGATGAAAAGACACATGTTCGCACAAAAAAGACAATTGATGAGTTCCTGGCATTGTGTGAATCTTTTGGGGCGGACATCATTTATGACGAGAAGATAACGGCTAATATTGAAATATTACCGCAAACGAATTACACGAAAGAAACTATTGATAATATCAACAATAATATTGCAAGCACAAAAACATTTTGGCTATCAGGGTTAGCCATGGGAAATGCCCAATATGAATACCTGTATGGTAAAAAAATTGATAAAATTTTAGTTATTGATCGGAATTTTTATAATTATAGAGTTAATGAATATGAGAGGCCTGCCGGACATAAATTTCGTAAAGAAGATATTGTTGAGATGGGCGTTCCTTATAAGAAATATCCGATATTTCCTGATTACGGTATTGATTATCTATGGGCGAATCCCACTCCGTTCAGTTTTTGTTGCGTTAAAGACAGATTAGAATATTTAGAAAATGTTTTTTCATTGATTAAATTAGTCGATGTTGATGATGTGATAGTGTTAAAGCCTCACAATGCCGATGAACGAGTTGATTATATAGTTAACGAAAGGATCTATTCAATATTAAGAAACAAAATTTTTTCACCCTTCTATTCCTTTATCGATGGAATTTCAAGGAAGATCGCCGCAAAATTAAGATATGCGAAGATAGCAGATTTTTTTTTAAATATCTCAATTGCAATAATGTATGTAAAATTAATGAGGCGAGTTGTTCGCTTCAGGGATATTACAGAGCTTCACAATCTGAACCTTGAGCTGTTTCTGCCAAACGTAAGAAAAGGATTGATAACCGGTAGAAGTAATAGTATATGGCATGGTCTTTTTAATAAGATTCCAGTTTATAACTGTATTGATGAAAATAAGAAATATTATAGCGATACTAAGATGCACAAGTATAGTATGAAATATTTAAACGTGCATGGGAATTATAGTACGCTTGAATTTGACTCAAAACTTTACGATTTGATTGATACAAAAACAAGAAAAGCAGATTTAATCATGTTTATCAAGGAACAGTTGGATGGCTGAACAATGTGTAGAGAAAATATTTGTGGTGTTTCTTGAAAACAATCAAAAAATACGATGAGATAATTTTAAAGTGAGAAATATGAGCAAGCCTAAGCTATTGTATTATTCCATTTTAAAGTATCAGGCTGACAATTTAAAATTGTTAAATGATAAATTTGATGTAGTTGAAGTCGCAAATCCTTCTTTTGATAATGAGGATATTTTAAGCACTATTGATGTACTCTTGGCTCCCATGGGGTATTACTTAGATAAAAACAAGATAGATAAGTGTTTAAATCTCAAGGTTATTGGTTCGAATACCACCGGCCATCCGCACATCGATGTCGATTATGCTTGTTCGAAAGGTATTGAAGTTGTAACACTTAAAAATCAAAAAGAATTCTTGGATTCTATTACACCGACAGCCGAGCATACTTGGGGATTGTTGATTGCTCTTACACGCAATCTTATTCCTGCGTACAAATATGCTTTGGATGGACAATGGGACCGCCGACCATTTGGTGGCGCCAAGATGCTTTCCAGAATGAAGATTGGTGTGGTGGGACTGGGCAGGCTCGGTTTCAAAGTGGCTCAATATGCTCTGGCCTTTGGAATGGATGTTTTCTATTTTGACCCATTTGTCTTTTCCGGCTTGCCAGGTTTGGTAAGCTGTAGCAGCTTGGAAGGGTTAGTCGCTCAAGTGGATGTTGTCACCGTGCATGTCCCTCATGAAAAAGAAACTGAAGGCATGTTTAGTGCTCGAGTGTTTTCTGAATTTAAGGAAGGGGCATACTTTATCAACACCTCTCGAGGGGAGTTGGTTGACCATAGCGCATTACTGGAATATTTGAAAAGCGGTCATCTTGCCGGTGCGGTTCTTGATGTCTTTGATGGCGAGTTTGTTCCCGGATTTCAAAAAACATTTAAGGATCATCCGTTGTTAGCATATGCAAAGGCCAATTCCAATCTTATTATAACGCCTCATATTGGAGGATCAACGTATGATGCCTGGTATGAAACGGAAAGGTTTACAATAAATTCTATCATCGATAAGTTAACGAAGAAGCAAAAATGTAATGGGATACAATTATGCAACAATGAAGCATGGGCATTTATTCCTGCCCGGGGAGGCTCAAAAAGCATACCTTTGAAAAACATGGTCCACTTAAATGGGAAACCATTAATAAGTTATGCTATTGAAGCAGGGATGTCCGCTTCCATGATTACTCGTATGATATGTTCAACCGACAGCGAGGAAATTAGCAATTATTGCCAAATGCGAAAAATAGAAGTTCAACCCCGTCCCACGCACTTATCTCGTGACAATGTTCCCACCGTTGACGTCATAATGTACTTCCTTGAGACAATTAAGCAAAAAGAAGAAAGGCTGCCTGAATTTCTTGTGTTGCTTGAACCTACTTCTCCTTTTGTAACAGAAAGAGATATTGAAATGTGCATACATGCATTAAAAAACGATCCCGGCGCTGATTCCGCTCAAACAGTTACACCTGTTTCTTCAAACAGTCATGCATATAATCAGAGATACCATGATGACCACGGATCACATTTTCTGTTTATGAAAGAAAGAAAGGTGTGTATCAATAAACAGATGAAACCTGAATTTTTTATTCATGGGAATGTGCGGGTTATGAGAGTCTCCTCGTTAATCAACTCTGGTGACTTATTTGGCGCAAAATCGATTCCGATTCCCATTTCTCGCCTTAGAGCGATGGACGTTGACGGCCCTGATGATTTGGTGATAGCCGAAAGCATCATTAAATCTGGTCTGTTGAGCTAATGGGATATAGGGTAAAACGATGAAACAAATATCAGCAATTGTAAACGCCAGGCTCAGTTCTTCAAGAATGCAAAGTAAAATGATTCGTCCATTTTGCGGCACCGATCTGCTTGAAATTGCATTAGGGAAACTGGACAAACTTGATTATTTTAGTCATAGATTTTTGGCTGTTGCTGAAGAAGAGTTGATGGAAAAGGCTAAAAAATATAAAAATGTTGAGATCCTCGAAAGAAAAAAAGAATCTGTAGCGCCAGGTCCTCATCATCCTCTTATTACTTTTGAACATTACACAAGGGTGCCAACCGAATATTTCTTTGTAATTAACTCCTGCTCAGTTTTTTTGACGTTAGATACAATTAAGTCAGCGTACGACACCTTCCAGCGGACAAATTATAGATCATATATATCTGCTGTAGAGACAAAAGATTGGATATTTGACCAGGATGGTAAGCCCATAACACACACTGATCCTGATACATACCAAAATACAAGCGACGGCAACATTTTTTTTCGAGTAACGCATGCATTCTACATCGCTAATAGAGATTATTTTTCTCAGAATAACGGGAAATTATGGAATCTTGAAATTAATGACCCATTTTTGATAAAAATGCCGATAGAAGAATCTTTGGATATTGATACAGATTTTGATTTCGAAGTATCTGAAAGCCTTTATATGAGTAGATTGTGTAAAAAAGGATAGTGCAACAGCAGAAAAGGCTGTGCAAGTGCATTTATCAACCTATCAACTTATTGATATTGGGTGAGAATGACAATGGTACTTAGAAATAGATTAATTCTTTTCCTTTTTTGGGTATCTATTGCTTATGCTTCTCGGTGGTTTAATGGCATTATCTTACTGGTATCAGATTCTTATGTATTAAAACATCTGTTCGCTAATCATGCTCAACCATTTGTAACATTATTTTTTGCAGCATTAATATATTTCCTTTCACATGATAGGATAACCCTTAATGATATTCCCAAATTGATTTCATTCAAGTTGTTGATTGTTGCCTTAATATTTATGGTGATCGAAACAATTCATTTTCCCAATGATTATTCTCTGTTTAAGCAATTTAAATATCTGTTTTATTCAAAACTAATTTCATCTTTTTTGGTATGTGTGCTTATTATATTCATAATTGAAATAGTTATTAAAAACGTTAATAAACTATACTTCATCGTACACCTAATTTATATAATTTCTTTTAAAGCGATTGGTTATATGTTCATGGCAGTGCTACTGAAAGAAGAGGTCATTCCTTTATTTATTAATAATCTAATTTTTAATTCTTCTCAAGCGTATGAGTCCTTGGCGATTATTTTTGTGATTTTATTTGGTTACATTCATGCGTTGGATGACTGGAAAAAATATATGCTGATTTATGTTAATGCACTACCGATGTTCTTCTTTGAGTGCAGAGGCGCATCTTTGACATTTATTATTATTTCGATATTCTTTCTAATTGAAACTTTTCATCGACAACTCATTTTAAAACGAAAGATACTATTGTTGACCTTGTTGCCGTTATTGTTCTTTTCATTTTTGACCTTAAAAGGTGTTGCTCCTTTAGGAATAACTACTTTTCATTCATTTGTTGTTAATAAAGGTTTCAGTGCAACGATGAAGAATCAGGAGCAAATCCAAATTGGAAAACTTTACCGTAATCTTTCTAACTTGCTGGGAACTAGGCCAAAACAGATTGAAAGGTATATCGGGGAGCTTTCTTCAGACGATTCCTTACAAATGAATGAACAGACGGTTAGCGCATTTTCGAGGATAGGTACTTTCATGTTGGGAATTTCTACATTTATTTATCATCCGATTTTGGGAATAGGCAGTCATAATGCTTATACTTTACATGTTGCTGGATTCGGGATACACTCGCTTGCACCTTTAATTCTTGCCAGTTATGGTATGGTTGGATTCCTTCCCTTGGCCATCTTTTGTATATTTGTCATTGGTAAATATACAAAAGAGACAGGAGATTACTTAGGTATGATATTTATATCCTCTTTAATTATATTATTTATGACGTTTATTAACAGTTTTAGTTGGATGTATTCTTTTGCCGTACTATTTTTTTACTATGCGAAATCTGATAACTGTTTTCGATGTCCTATCTCCAAAGAAATATATACATCATTCTTGACCCTGCAACGCAACCCATGACAGTTCAATCTTGACATTCAATTTAGAGGCCGTTGAACATCTCGCTGGAATTCTAATTTTATGATTTTGTTAAAAATTGTGAGATGTACACTCATGTTTTTCGTGTCCGGATTGCTCTCCGATTTTGTGCTTGCTTTTTTAAAATATGACCTGGGTCTAAAAGTCTGTGTTAGAGCCTTTCTGACCAAGTGGCCTACAATACTGCCACCGAGCGACCTATTTACGAAGCTAAAAAGTGTGTTGTAGCGCTTGCGGCAGCGGAGTGAAATTGTTTACATATTTTGGTGACATAGACTTGTTGTCTGCAGCAATCAATCGTGCCAGGGCGGGATACTCTGCTTTCATGCGCTCTTGTAGGACCGGGGACGGGCAGGTTCGCTTGACACCTCGATCCGAAGTTACACCTTTTGCGTTGTGTTTCGCTATCTTCGGGTATTGGCTTCTCAAAGAGTCCGTGGAGCTGGAGCGGCACGGGGAGTATTTCGCGGAACAACTTAGACGTAATCTCTTCGATTATAAAAGAGAGCGGGAGCCAAGTAACAGCATCAGCAATGATAAACCGTTCTTGCAGTTGTTGGCCTTTACATTGAGCGGCCTTTATCTGCTGGGTAGGCTTCAAGAGGATCCATTGGAAGAGCTGATCGTACCATTGCTTCCGGATGATATTGCAGAAGACCTGAAAAGGACAGGGGCCCTCAGGGGTATTCCACAGAGTGGAAACATGGCCATGTTTATGGCGATATTGTTGATTCATGCTCGGGATTATTTGGGGATAGACACGGGGGCGCGAATAGAAGAATGGGTTGAGTTACATCTCAAGGCTATGAATGCCAGGGGTTTCTGGGGTAACAGCCCGGGTATGACGTACCTGGAGTTTCAGAACGGTTACCACCAGTACGAAATTCTGGAATACCTGAATGTGGAAAACCCAAAATCCGAGCAGGCTACAGCCTGCGTAGAGCATTTAGCGGACAGGGAAGGGCATTTTGGTCCTTATCCCGGCGGCGGCGGGTGCTACGACTATGATGCGGTGAGCATCCTCACCGGAAGGCACTGCTGGCTTGAGCACAAACGCAGGGAGCTGCTTCAACGCACACTCCATTCCATTTTGAGAGAACAGAATGCGGATGGCGGGTTCGGCGAATCACACTACATACGTCCCCGTTCGCTGCGGAATCTGATGGCGAACCTGAGGCATATCGCTGTGGCTGAGAGGTCGACAAGATTCGAATGCTTGCGTTATGGCCTCACTCTGCAAAGGCCCCGGCACAACCGGATTCATACTCACTGGAGTCGCTATCCTTGGGAATGGGGCGAGTCCGATCTTTGGAACTCGTGGTTTCGTATGCTTGCAGTGGCCAGGATCAGCTGCGCGACAGACACCCGAAATCGGAGCAACTGGGGTTTTATTTCGTACCCGGGACTTGGTTTTTACCACGGGGCTTAGCGACTTGTGGTGACCAAATGTCGATGATGCCAGTTTATTTCGGCTCATTTTGTCAAGCACATAAAATTCTTTCCCGTAAAAACGCCGGATCATTTCCTAAGCAAGTATGGATTCGTGCCCCAAAAAGAGATCTAGCCTCTATGTTGTTAGAAACATAGAGCAACTGGCTTACGCCATAGGACATTATTTCCCCCACGATCTCATAGCCAATGGTATGTGCAAGCGAATATACAAGCCTTTGGAGCAGGACGGATACCCATGTTAATGAGGTCCGCCTGCCGAGTACCCCGATGAAGTCCTGCCCTCTATGAGAGTGTATTATATATCTCCGTCCGTCATGCCGTCTCGCAGTGCAAATTCCATACATGTTGCGCGCATGTGCCAGGCTTTGATAGATTCGGGGCATCAGGTCACCCTGTTTGTCGCCCGTTCCATTCGGGGGAAGAAGGAATTCCAAGCCCAGTTCGAGTCGTTTTACGGCTATGATATCGGGCTGATGCAGGTAACTTCCTTCTACATCCATATAAGCAAGGCGTTGATCTCTCGCATTGCTGTGCGCGCCTTGATAAAGTATCTTGCCGATGCTGTTGTCGGTTGCCGGCCCGACCTGGTGATCTCGAGGAATCTGTGTGCATCTTTTATTATCGGAGTGCTTTTGCGGCGCAGATTGGTTTTTGAAACGCACCAACCTGAGGGTGGTTGGCGAAAGTACCTGCAGAGGGCGCTGATGCGACGACCGTGGGTGACTACGGTAGCCATATCCGAGGCCCTACTGGGAATTCTGGGTCAGCACCATGGATTCCTCCCTGCAAGATATTTGGTGCTGCATGATGCTGCCCCCCATCCAGGTCCGATCCTATCTCCCACAGAGAAGCTGATTCTGCGAGAAGAATTGCTTGGTGCGGAACAATTTGCAGGCTACAGTATGTTTGCAGGCTACTTTGGACATCTTTATGCCGGGAGAGGGATAGACATCATTGAAGCATTGGCCGGAAAGCACAAGAACACAGCCTTCCTGGTCTTTGGCGGCAACGAAAAGGATATTAACAGCGCCCGTGAAAGCAATGGATCGAAGAATCTCTTCATAATGGGGCACATTGCGCCTGCTCTCGTTTCCAAATACATGGCTGCCATGGATGTGTTGCTCATGCCCTACCAGAAGAGTGTTTCGATAGGCTTGAAAGCCATGGATACTTCCCGCTGGATGTCTCCGATGAAAATGTTTGAGTACATGGCTTCTGGAGTACCAATTATTTCATCGAAATTACCAGTTTTGGAAGAGGTACTTCGTTCGGGAGAAAACTCCCTTTTGGTTGAACCGGATCGAATTGACGAGTGGTCCAGTTGTTTGAATCACCTGGAAAAAGACAGGTCACTTGGGAAAAAGCTGGCACAGAACGCCTACAAAGAGTGTACGTCGAAATACAGCTGGAGTACAAGAGCAAAGCAGATGGTGAAAGCCGGTGCAGAATAAGACAAAACTGGTTTTTGTGGTGATTCCGTCTTTGATTCTGGCCGCTCCGGTAAAAGGGGCTGTAGCTCTGTGCAATGGATTAGTCAATTATCTACCGGTCAGGCTTGTTGCTCTGAAAGACGATGTTGTCGCCCCGGGCCTCGAAATCGATCCCAAGGTGCCGGTTATCTCCCTTGCGAAGAAACGCAGTTGGTTTGACAAATACGGAACGTATCGAAGAATTCTCCGGAGTTTCGGAGAGCGGAAGGATTTGATTTCTATTTCCTCTTGTTTTTCCGGAGACGCTTTCAATTTTTTTTTCGCACCCTATGCCACTATTTTGAGCGGTGTTCGCGGGAACCTGCCTAGAAACTATGCAATTGAATTTGGATTCTTGGGCCGAAGCGCTGCCCTTCTTCATTTCTGGATGCTGAAACGCTTTGACCGGGTAGTCGCCATGTCCTCCGAGATGGCTGGACAATTGCGCAAGGCCGGCATCAAGCGCATTGACACTATTGGGAATTTTGTGGATGAGGAAAAACTGGGGCGTAAGAGAGAACCGCGCGGAAAAGTGGGCGCAAGTTTTCGTTTTGTGTTTGTGGGAAGGCTTACACAACTCAAGTGCCCGGAGCTTCCAATCATGGCTGCTGCATCTTTACGCAGGAGCGGCATCAACTGTCTTCTGGAATTCGTCGGGGACGGTCCCATGCGTGGTGAGCTGGAGAGTTTGGCCAAGAAATTGGATTTGGATTCCTTTGTTATCTTTCATGGCCATCAGGCGAATCCCTACAGATTGTTACAACAGTGTGACTGTCTAGTGCTGCCTTCTCGCACTGAAGGTATTTCGCGAGCGGCCTTGGAGGCCCTTTTTTTTGGAATACCCGTAATCCTCCGGGACGTGGATGCCAACCGTGAGGTAGTTATTCCAGGCTGGAATGGCGAGCTTTTCAAAACCGACGAAGATTTGGTGAATATCATGGCTGAAATGGCAACGACACCGAGGGAAAGGACAGGGGACAGAAAAAACTTACTGCCTGAGGCCTTTCGCCAGGACTTCAATGTGCGGCGTTTCCTGGAGATAGTTGTTCGAGATCCGAATGGAATATGAACAGTACTATAATTATCTCCTCCAACGGGGTTGGCTGGGATTCTTTTATCGCCGATATTGGTTGTACCCAAGAATCAGTCGATTTTTAGCGGGCAGGGTATTGGATGTTGGCTGCGGGATCGGGGATTTTTTAGAATATCGGGAACAAACCATCGGTATTGATATCAACCCCTACAACGTGGCCTATTGCCGTAAAAACAGATTGGAAGCCTGCCAGATTGATGGAGTACATTATCCTTTTGCAACCGCGACCTTTGACGGAGCAGTTCTGGATAATGTTTTGGAACATCTATCAGACCCTATTCCATCCCTATCTGAAATTCGCAGAGTCCTAAAACCTGGTGGTACGTTGGTAGCGGGAGTTCCCGGCCGGCGGGGCTACTCTTCCGATCCTGATCATAAGCAGTTCTATGACGAGGATATGTTGATCAAAAAACTGGCGGGAACCGGCTTTCAAATTACCAAAATCCTGCATATGCCGTTCAGATCCTTGTGGCTGGAGAGGAATATAAGCCAATACTGCATCTATGGGATATTTCAACGCACCTAATGCACACCGCTTCGTGAATACATTTCAGAATTGTGACGGATGAGATATTGATTGCTCTATCCTATGATAGATATAACCATCTCGTTAGTTTCTTTCAATCAGCGTCATGACCTTGATCGGTTATTGCCCTCCCTTCGGGCGGTGGCCAAGTCGGTCCAGGCGGAAATTCTGCTTGTGGACAATCGATCCACGGATGGAACAGGCGAATTTGTGCAAGAGAACTTTCCGGAAATTATTGTTTCGGCCAATCCGAACAGAGCGGGATATGGCGAGAATCACAACTTAAACCTTAAGAAGGCCCGTGGGCAATATTTTGTGATCATGAATTCGGACATGACGGTGGAACCGGATATATTTCTCCGTCTGCAGAACTTTATGGACCAGAATGATGACGCGGGGATTGTCTCACCGAGAATTCTTAACCCGGACGGCACGATTCAAGGTCTTAATAAGCGCTATCCCACCCTCGCTGACCTGTTTATACGTCGTTTTGTGCCCAAAAGTCTTCAGCATTATTTCTCAAGCCGTATCGCTTATTATGAGATGAGAGATGTCGGATATGATTCAGTATATGACGTCCCATTTCTGAGCGGAGCCTTTATGTTTTGCCGGGCTGAACTACTGAAGCGTGTCGGTGGATTTGATTCCGGCTATTTTTTATACTTTGAGGATGCAGATTTGTGCCGCAGAATACAGCGGACACACCGAACAGTATATTACCCGGAAGCGTCCGTTACTCATTTTTGGGAAAGATCAGCTCATAAAGACTGGAGATACACGTATTATTTTATCAAAAGCGCACATCGTTATTTCGCTCGCTGGGGCTATCGACTTTATTGAGGTTGGATTTATTAATCCGGCAAGTAAATATATAAAAGTGTCATGCCGGACTTGATCCGGCATCCAGTTCCTTGCTGGATTCCCGCTGAAGTTTATCCGCCGCAGGCGGGCAGGCAGGCATGACGGTATTTAGGTATTTAATTGCCAAGGTAATAACAAGTGCAAAACATTCTGATAACTGGCGCAGCGGGATTTATCGGAAACGCTTTGTGTAGGCGATTGGCCTCTGGTAATAAAGTGATCGGGGTTTATTATAGAAAAGGGCCTGCTAACTATGCAGATGTTTCCTGGGAACAAACCGACCTGACCGATGTAAGTGCCGTGGCCGCGGTTTGTGAAAAATATTCCCCCGATGTGGTTATTCATTGCGCGGGGATCGCACACCAGAAGATTGGATCAGTAAATTCTCCCACTTACATGCGTGTGAACAGTGAGGCTACGGGAAATCTGGCAAAGGCCGCTTCTCAAGTTAATCCTGATGTGCGTTTTATTTTTTTGTCTTCCGTGTCCGTGTATGGTGAAGGGCCGGGGATTACCTCACGCAAAGACGCAACGGCGCAAAAAAGAAAGAATTATAATGGGATTAGTGAGAATGGCAAATGTCAGCCTTCAAGCGATTATGCCCGCAGTAAGCTTGGTGCCGAGAAGCGTCTTGTTGCTTTAGCTGATGAGGGCATACTCAATGGTCTAGTCATCCTACGTCTGGCACCTGTGTATGATCGTGAATGGAGTTTTAACCTTAATCGCCGGGTATTAGCACCTCTGACCATAACCTATATCCGTTTCGGTTCAGGGCTGCAAAGGATGTCTGCATTGGCCAGACCGAACTTGGTTGATTTTGTCGAATTTCTAATAAAAAGCAAATTAGCCACGGACGCACACAGACACATAGGACGTAAAAAAGAAAAAGATACTGGAGTGAATATCTTAAACGTTTGTGATGCTGAGCCTTATGAATTTAACACTATTATCCAAGTCTTTAAAAGCTCCGGCGCACGTCCCAACCGGCCGGTTATTTCGGTGCCATTATCTGTTGTCCGGTTTGCAACCAGGATGGCAGGGTGCCTTTTACCTGACAGAAAGAGATGGCTGTATTCCTGTTATGACAAGCTGGCTTCAAGTTTGGTCTTTGATAATGAAAGAATGCTGAAAACCGGTTTCAGGCCGCGCCATTCCCTGCAGACAATCTTTCAATCCACAGATTAACGCAGATTAAATATCTCACGCAGAGGCGCGAAGACGCAAAGATAGAAAATTATGGCTGAGAATAAAATAGCCAAGGAAATTGTTGACGCGGCACATCAAGGGTCGTAAACGACCTAAAAGAATAACTTGGCGACGTTGCGCCCTTGGCGTGAGGCAATAATTTTTGTGGAAAAATTTGTTTTATATACCACTTGTCTGATTCTGGGTGGAGCCGGGGCTTGGATCATTTTTCTTTTTGCCTTCAGGGTTGGCCTGGTTGATCATCCAAATGAACGGAGCTCCCATGCGACACCAACGCCAAGAGGGGGGGGCGTTGGCATTTTAGCTGCCTTTATCCTTGCTTCCTTATTCGTTAAAATGCCCTTAACTTTCTGGCTTCCCGCAGCCTTACTTACCTTGTTCAGTTTTTTTAGCGACAAATTTGAACTCTCGCCCAAAATCCGCTTGCCTATCCAGTTCATAGCAGCCCTGTTTCTTGTCCAGCTCTCAGCTTTCAGCTTTCAGCCTTCAGCCTTCTCGCTTTTCCTCCTGGCTATATTCATCGTAGGTACCGCGAATTTTTATAATTTTATGGATGGGATCAATGGCATCGCAGGGGTCACAGGTGCAACAGGGTTTGGACTCATAGCCCTTTTTGGCTCGCTTTCGGGAACTGCCGCTTCTTTCGTAATCCTGGCCATCTGCCTCGCTCTTTCCTGTCTCGGTTTCCTTCCTTTTAATATGCCAAAGGCTAGAGTTTTTATGGGCGATGTGGGCAGCATCTTGCTCGGCTTTGTGTTCGCAGCGATAGTCGTATATTTATCCAAAAGCCTTATCGATATTATATGTCTCTCTGCCTTCCTTTTTCCTTTTTATGCAGATGAGTTGACCACCATGTATGTACGTTTGCGCGACAGAGAAAGCCTGACCCGTCCCCATCGCAGACATCTCTACCAGATTTTGGCAAACGAATATGGAATGCCTCATTGGAAGGTTTCGGTTGCATATGGCTTGTCCCAACTGATAATAGGCACAAGTGTCTTGCTGGTAAGGCCGTTTGGTAGTATCATGGTTTTGCCGCTTTTAATGATTTATTTTGCGGGATTCGTATTATTGACCATTCGTCTGCGAAGCGGAACCGCTCGTCTCACCGCGAAGGCGCAAAGAACGACCTAAAAGATAATGATCTTTAAGACTCTGCGTTTTCTGTGTGCTCTGCGGTGAGCTATTAAAATATTAGCGAAATCAATGAAAGTCCTTCTACGCAATAAAAATTTCTGGGTGATGTTGGCAGGGGATATTGCTTTACTCGGAATCTCCTACGTCCTCGCCTATGCCCTCCGGTTTGAATTCCACATTCCACAGGATTACATGGTTATTTTGAAAAAGAGTATCATCCCGGTTGTAATAAGTAAGCTCTTATTCTTTTACTGGTTTAAGCTTTATAGGGGCATGTGGCGTTACACAAGCATAGCCGACCTCCTGAATATCATAAAGGCTGTTTCTATTAGTACGATGGTCGTAATGGTCTCTATCCTCATGTTCCACCGTTTTCAAGGCTATCCGCGTTCTGTCTTTGTGATTGATGCGATTCTGACCCTTATCTTCATTTCGGGTTTCCGTTTGGCGGTCCGCCTCCTTTTTGTCACTGACGGCCATTCCTTGACCATTATAAGACGAAATGGGCAGCAAAAAGGTCGAAGGTTACTTATTATCGGGGCTGGCAGCGCGGGGGAGAAAATGCTGCGCGAGATTAGGGACAACGCCCATTTGGAATATGACGTTATCGGTTTTTTGGATGATGATTCAAATAAGGTTGGTAGGTCTATACATGGAGTACCTGTTCTTGGCGTCATAGACGAACTAAAAGAATTTGTAATTAAAAAAAGGATAGAAGAAATCCTGATAGCCATCCCTTCTGCTACCGGCAATCAGATGAAGAGGATAGTTGAACTTTGTAAGCAGACGAAAGTTAAATACAAGACAATCCCCGGAATTGGTGAATTGATCGATGGCCGGGTGAGTGTAAAATCCATTCGAGATGTATCCTATGAAGACCTTTTGGGGCGGGAGCCTGTACACTTAGAAAAAGAGAAGATTGGCCGATACTTGCAAGGGAAAAGGATCTTGATCACAGGCGCCGGAGGCTCCATTGGTTCTGAATTGTGCCGGCAAATTGCCCGGTATAATCCGGCACACCTAATGCTGCTGGACCGGACGGAGAAGAATCTCTACGACATCGAAATGGATATGTGGCGAAACTTTTCGTATATAAGATACATTCCGGTCTTGGGGGATATTCGCCATAAAGGCGAGATTAAGGCTATCTTTGAAAGATATCGCCCGGAAGTAGTGTTCCACGCCGCCGCATATAAGCACGTGCCCATGTTAGAACTTAATCCTTGGGAAGCTATATATAACAACATCCTGGGATCAAAGAATGTTATAGAGGTAGCCTGTGATTCCGGCATAGAACGGTTTGTTCTGGTCTCAACTGACAAGGCCGTTAATCCGACTAATGTTATGGGGGCCTCAAAGAGGGTAACCGAACTGCTTGTCCAGACCCATGCCAATCCTGGTCTTACCAGGTTTATGGCGGTACGGTTCGGGAATGTGGTGGGGAGTTCCGGCAGTGTAATTCCGTTATTTAAAAAACAGATTGAGCAGGGCGGACCGGTTACCGTAACTCACCCTGAAGTGACCCGCTATTTCATGACTATACCGGAGGCCGTGCAACTTATATTGCAGGCTGGGACTATGGGAAAGGATGCCGAAGTGTTCATCCTGGACATGGGGACACCGGTTAAGATTGTGGATATGGCCAGGGATTTAATCAAACTTTCCGGACTTGAGCCTGAAAAAGATATCGATATCGAGTTTATAGGGCTCAGACCGGGTGAAAAACTACATGAAGAGCTGGTAGTTGTCGGTGAGGAGGTTGCTCCCACCGGCCATGATAAAATCCTCGTCCTGAAACAGAACGGATCCGGCCTTCTTACAAAAAATGATTTGGAAAAGAATATTCGGGAACTTGTGAAACTGGCCGATGCCAGGGATGCGGCAGGCATTAAACAAAAACTGAAGGAGATCGTCCCGGAATACACTCCGCAGGAGGTCTAAACGAATCCACAGATTAAATATCTCACGCAAAGGCGCTAAGACGCAAAGATAGAAAAAATTATGAATGAAAACGAGATAGCTAAGGAAGTTGTTGATGCTGCGTATCAGGTTCACAGAAAGCTTGGCCCAGGGCTTTTGGAGACAGTATATGAAGTTGTTTTGGCCTATGAGCTGAAAAAAAGAGGGGTGACGGTTGAACGACAGGTACCTGTGGCCATTGTTTATGAAGATGTTAAGTTCGACGAGGGATTCCGTGCAGACTTGATTGTAGAAGATAAAGTTATTGTAGAACTTAAGTCTGTTGAAACAGTGAGTCCTGTACATAAGAAGCAGTTGCTGACTTATCTGAGATTGGCTGACAAAAGATTGGGCCTTTTGATAAATTTTAGCTCGGAGCTACGCGACGGTATATCAAGGGTCGTAAACGGCCTAAAAGAATAAATTGGCGCCTTTGCGCCTTTGCGTGAGGTAATAACTTCTATGGATGGGTTGTTGGATGCCTATCTATAAAACAAGCCCGCAACGCTTTTCTATACAGGAACATCAGGCTACGCACCTGCACTATGACCTTCGCCTGGAGCTGGACGGTGTGCTTAAGAGCTGGGCTATCCCCAAGGAGCCGCCAACCGATGCGGGCGTTAAACGCCTGGCCGTCCAGACCGAAGATCACCCTTTAGACTACATATACTTTGAAGGCACCATTCCAGAAGCTCAATACGGAGCTGGCATTGTCTCAGTATGGGATAAGGGTCAATTTGATTTGGAATCGCGGGAAGAAGGAAAGATCGTTTTTCACCTTCGTGGCGAAAGGCTTATCGGCCGTTATGCCCTCATCCACACCCGCGGCAATCAATGGATTTTCTTTAAAACAAAATGAGATCGTATAGCTAACCCGCCACCCGCAAACCTCACCTTATCAACCATCCTCTTTTTAACATCCTACAGTCTCATAGCTAATCAGCCTTATATTACAACTTATCGCTGACAACTAATGACTATTTAAGTGATTTCATAAACGCCCGATAAGAACAGAGACACAACAATAAATGTCCGTAGCCGCAAATAATGTATTGAAATTTGCAGGTAATTTATATAAAAAGATTTCGATGGTTATTGCGGTTGTAAGCGGCGTCAATAAACGCAAGACTGCGTGGCGCCTAAAATCTCGTTCCAGGAGGAATTAGACATGCCGAAATTGAAAAAGGGTGATCTTTTGAGTTGTGAAGCTTGCGGCTTGATTCTGACCGTAGCCGAACCCTGTGGCTGTGCCGATGTGAGCATGCTTTGCTGCAAGAAGCCTATGGGCAAAGGTAAGCTGGCTGCCAACAAGGCCCGCAAATTAGCTGCACAAAAGAATAAACCGGCCAAGCCTGCTGCCAAGAAAGCAACGGCAAAAAAGGCCGCGGCCAAGGCTAAACCCGCAGCCAGGAAGGGTTCTGCAACTAAAACTGCTACCAAAAAAGCAGCGGCCAAAACGAGCAAGAAAAAGAAATAAGCGTTTTGATTTAAGGCCTTTTTACGGCTGGTAAAAAGCGGTTTAGTTTTAGCGCCTGGAGTTTTTCCAGGCGCTAAACGGATTTTTTCCTCAATATGAAGCAGGTCTGAAGTCGTCCGGTTGCTCCTCGTAAATCTATTCCATTGACCCCAAGACATTTCCAGTTATAATATCCCATCTATAAATACCAGCGGGAAAGGGATATGGCAAAAAGCAGAGTTCGTTTTTTACCGGATAATAAAGAGGTATTTGTTGACGCGGGAGAAAATCTGTTAAAGGCAGCCATGATGGCGGGCGTGCACATCAATGCCTCTTGTGGCGGGGCCGGAGTCTGCGGACGGTGTAAGGTCAAGATAGAAAACGGTAATGTCACGGGTGAACAGGACGAAGCCGGGTACTGGCAGGCCTGTAAGACCTTTGTGCAGGGTGATGTAGGGGTAACCATACCTGTCGTTTCGCATCTCGATCGCGGTGCGTTGGCACGCAAGATCCCTTCGACAGGTATCTCTCTGGCCAGAGATGCCGGCCGTGAAGGGCTGCTCATCTCCAGACCTTTTTCCCCGGTAGCGCAAAAAAAGTTTCTGCAGCTATCCCCTCCTACATCCCGCGATAATATAAGTGATTTGTCCCGCCTTAAGCGTGGACTCAAGGTCGGTTTTGGTCTGCAGGAGATAGAAATCGATCCCTCGCTTATTATCAGATTGCCCCATGTATTAAGGGCGCAGGATTGGGCGGTCACGGCTACTCTGCGTTATGATCCGCCGCGGCCGGCGCTCATTATAGAGATAGAACCCGGAGATACCAGGGCCAAAGATTACGCGGTAGCCATAGACGTCGGCACTACCACCCTTTGCACTTATTTGGTGGACTCAAATAGTGGGGAGGTTGCCGCAGAGGTGTCAGATTACAACCCGCAGATCGGTTTTGGCGAAGATGTCATATCCCGGATTATCTTTTCGCAAAAAGGAGACGGCCTTAAGGTCCTTCAGGCCAGGGTGGTGGAAAAACTAAACGCTCTCATCCGGGAATTAGTGAACAAAGCAGGCGTGTCTAAAGAAAACATATACTACATTTCCGCCGCCGGTAACACGACCATGAGCCATCTATTACTGGGCCTGGATCCTAAATACCTGCGGGAAGCCCCCTATACACCAGTGGCCAGGACCTATCCCCGCCTCCGGGCCAGGGAAATCGGCCTGGATGTGCCTTCCTACGTTACCCTGGATATATTTCCTTCTATCGCCAGTTATGTAGGCGGGGATATTGTAGCCGGGGTGATCGCTTCCAGGATCTTTGAACGGTCGGAACTCACCCTGTATATTGATATCGGCACGAACGGGGAAATCGTCCTGGGAAACCGGGAATGGCTGGTATGCGCCTCCTGCTCCGCCGGCCCGGCCTTCGAAGGAGGCGGCATCAGGCACGGCCTACGGGCCATGCCCGGCGCTATCGAGGCCGTGCATGTGCATCCGGAAACCTGCGAGCCCATGATAGTCGCTATCGGTATGGCGAAGCCCAAAGGGATTTGTGGTACAGGATTAATCAGCCTGGTGTCCAGCCTTATGGAAGGATGTATAATTGACCAACAGGGCAAGTTTAACCGTGGCCTCTGTACAGGACGCATACGCGAGGGTCGGGATGGCTATGAATACGTGATCGTGTATGGTGAAAACACGGCTACCGGGGAAGATATAGTCCTTACCGAGGTGGATATAGAAAATCTCATCCGGGCCAAGGGGGCCATGTTTGCCGGTTATCTTACCCTCGCCGAGGCGGTAGGTCTGTCTATTTCAGACATAGAACGCGTTTTGATCGCCGGCGCCTTTGGCAGTTTTCTGGATATCGAACAGGCGATCACCATCGGCCTTCTCCCGGATCTGCCCAGGGATTGTTTCTATTTTGTAGGCAATGGCTCTCTTCTCGGGGTAAAGGCCGCTATTTGTTCTGTGGGCGTCATGGAAGAGCGTGAAAAAGTAGCCAATACGATGACCAACTTTGAACTAAGCGAAAATCCCCGCTTTATGGAGCATTATATATCATCCCTCTTTCTGCCCCATACCGATCGTCAGCTCTTTCCCTTGGTATGGAAACGAATAAATTGTTGGGGTGCGCAAAATGGATAACTTGCGGACTTTCGTCATAGCTATGGCGGGTAAGGGCGGCACGGGTAAAACCACCATATCTGCCCTTCTGATAAGGTATTTGTTGAATAAAAATCTGCTGCCTGTATTGGTGGTGGACGCCGACGCCAATGCCAATCTTAATGAACTGCTCGGCCTGAAAGTAGAACGCACTTTGGGACAGGTAAGAGATGAGATGAAGACGGCTGTTCCTATCGGTATGACGAAGGAGACCTATATCGAATACAAGATGCAAGAGGCTTTAATCGAGTCAAAAGGCTTTGATCTTCTGATCATGGGACAGCCTGAGGGACCCGGCTGTTATTGCGCGGCCAACAATCTCCTGGCCAAGTATCTTGAGATATTAACCAGGAATTACAGGATAGTTATAGTAGATAACGAGGCCGGTATGGAGCATCTAAGCCGCCTCAATCTGCGCGAGATTGACGTATTGATTTCTGTATCCGATCCGGGGCCGCGCGGCATAATGACGGCCAAACGCATTGCGGATCTCACTACGCACTTGGACGTGCACGTCGGCAAGAAGGTCCTCATCGTGAATCGCACCCCGGACGGATTGGATCCGGTGTTACGGGAGGAGATCAATAAATCCGGATTGGTTCTGGGCGGGACCATCAGGCAGGATACCCTTCTCGCCACCTACGAATTAAAGAAGCTGTCCTTCCTGGATCTGCCATCCGAATCGGCAGCGGTGCGGGATGCAGAGGCGATATTTGATGCGTTAATCAGCCTACAGCCTTGAGCTTTCAGCTTGTCGCTTTTTTACTCACATAGGACAACCATTGTTTATATTTTTTGCTCTTGCCGCGGATGGCGTCGAAAAAGACCGAGCGGATAGCCTGAGTTATTGATCCGGGAGAACCCTGGCCGATGACCCGGTTGTCCACCTCACGGATAGGCGTCATTTCAGCCGCAGTGCCGGAGAAAAATGACTCGTCGGCAATATAAAGCTCATCCCGGGAGAAACGTTCTTCCACCACCGGGATATTAAGGTCACGCGCGATAGTGAGCACACAACGCCGCGTAACGCCCGGCAATATGGAAGTAAGAGGCGGTGTCTTAAGTATGCCCCGTTTGACGATGAAGATATTTTCACCGCTGGCCTCGCAGACGTAGCCTTCCGGGTCTAAAAGAATAGCCTCATCGTAACCATCATGAACTGCCTCTCTCTTGGCCAGTACGGAATTGACATAATTGCCGACGGTCTTGGCCTTGGTCATCATGATATTGACGTGGTGACGCGTAAAAGAGGATATCTTGACCCGGATACCTTTGGCAAGGCCTTCTTCACCCAGATAGGCCCCCCAGGGCCAGGTAATGATGGCCACCCGTATGGGGTTGTTCTGCGGGTGGACGCCCATCACGCCATCCCCGATAAAAACAATGGGCCGGACATAAGACTCTTTCTGGCCGTTAACCTTCAGCGTATCTTTGATCGCCCGGGCAATTTCACTCTGCGAAAACGGCATGTTAAGCTGGAGAATATGCGCCGAGTCAAAGAGTCGTTCCACATGTTCATCAAGACAGAATACAGCCGATGAGCCATCGTGGCATTGGTAACAGCGGATACCCTCAAATACTCCCACACCATAGTGCAGGGTATGGGTAAGGATATGGACATTGGCCTCGTCCCAGTTGACAAATTTCCCGTCTAACCAGATCTTTCCCGCCTTCTGAACCATTGGTTGCTCCTTGTGAATCCGTTATGCGTTATCAGTTATTTGTTATTTGGCACATTGCTCATAGTTCGTGGTTCATAGCTCATAGGGTCCCCGATAAATCCCCTTTTCCGTGATAATGGCCGTAACGTAGGCGTTGGGTGTGACATCAAAGGCCACGTTAAGGGCAGAGACCCCTTCCGGGGCTATCCTCCGGCCGCCGCAATGGGTAACCTCATCCGGCGAACGTTCCTCTATGGGTATTTTATAACCTTCGGATAAAGCGCGGTCGATGGTTGACTCCGGGGCTGCCACATAAAAAGGGACGCCATTTTCCCTGGCCAGGACGGAGAGAGAATAGGTGCCGATTTTGTTAGCCACGTCACCGTTAGCAGCAATGCGATCCGCGCCCACAATAACCGCGTTAATCTTTCCCGTTTTCAGGAGATGACCTGCGGCGTTATCACTGATCAACGTCACGGGGATATCACATTTCTGTAATTCCCAGGCCGTAAGCCTGGCGCCCTGGAGAAAAGGGCGCGTCTCATCCGCAAAGACCGATACCTTCTTTCCGGCTTCATGGGCGGCCCGGATCACTCCTAAAGCCGTCCCATAGCCGCCTGTGGCCAGTGCGCCGGCATTGCAATGCGTAAGGACCACATCCCCATCTGCCAGTAACTTTTGCCCGAATGCCCCCATGCGCCGGTTGGCGGCCACGTCCCCGGCCAATATGGCTTCTGCCTCCTTTTGGAGCGGCCCGGCCAGTTCGTCCGGGCCGGCAGAAGACGACTGTTTAACCACGCCGTTCATGCGTTCGATGGCCCAAAAGAGATTGACGGCGGTAGGCCTGGCAGCGGCCATTTCCCGGCACATGATGGCCCATTTTTGGCCGAAATCCTTACGTCCTTTCCCCCTCAATTTCCCGGCGCCTAAAGCCAGCCCCATGGCGGCGGCAATACCTATAGCCGGGGCCCCACGGATAACCATCTTCTTAATGGCCGCTATGACCTGCCTGTAATCCCGGCAGACTACATAGGCTTCTCTCCGGGGAAGTTTGCGCTGATCGATCATCACCACCCGGCCGTCTTCCCAGGCTATGGTCTTAATCTCCGCCGGCATATCCCCTCTTTTATTTGCGCAGCATCCCGGTTAGCAGCTCATTTACCAACCCGGGATTGGCCTTGCCCTTGGTCTTTTTCATTACCTCCCCGACGAAAAATCCGAGGAGCCTTACCTTGCCTTTTTTATAATCCTCTACCGCTTCCGGATGAGCCGCCAGTACGGTTTCAACCACCTTCTCAATCTCGGCCGCATCTGTAACCTGGACCAGGCCCTTTTCTTTGACAATAACCTCTGGATTCCTACCCGTTGCATACATCTCTTCAAAGACCGTCTTTGCAATCTTGCCGCTGATGACGCCGTTATCCATCATCTTTAGCATTCCGGCCAGATGTCCGGGCGGCACCGGACATTCTTCTATCTCCCGTTCGTCACGTTTTAACTCTCGCAGCAACTCAGACATCACCCAGTTGCTTATGGCCTTTGGTTTTTGGTAGAGGCGCACGCAGTCTTCAAAATAGTCGGCCAGGGATTTGGATACCGTGAGAACTGCGGCGTCATACTCCGGCAGCCCATATTTTTCCACGAAGCGGCGCTGTTTGGCGTCGGGGAGCTCCGGCAGGCCTGCACGCACTTCTTCGATCCACTTTTCGTCGATGACCAGAGGCACCAGATCCGGGTCCGGAAAGTAGCGGTAATCATGGGCCTCTTCTTTGCCGCGCATAGAAACGGTAATACCTTTTGTTGTATCCCAGAGACGTGTTTCCTGTATCACTGTCTTCCCGTCCAGGAGCAAGGCGGTCTGGCGGCGAATCTCGTATTCCAGCGCCTTTTGTACATGCCGGAACGAATTCATATTCTTAATCTCCGTCCTGGTGCCGAAGGTCTCCGTGCCTTCCGGTCGCATAGACACATTGGCATCACAGCGGAAACTGCCCTCTTCCATATTGCCGTCACATATACCTAGATAACGCAGGATGTTGCGTAAGATTTTCAGGTATTCGACCGCCTCCTCCGGGGTGCGAATATCCGGCTCGCTGACAATTTCAATAAGCGGCACGCCAGTCCGGTTAAAGTCCACGTAACTTATTGGCGCGGTAGCGTCATGGATCAGCTTGCCGGCGTCCTCTTCCATGTGGATACGGGTGATGCCGATGCGTTTGGTGTGGCCGTTCAGGCCAATATCTGTATAGCCATGTTCGGCAATGGGCAACTCATACTGTGAGATCTGGTACCCCTTGGGGAGATCCGGATAAAAATAATTCTTGCGGGCAAACCGGCTGAAGGGCGACACGCGGCAGTGGGTGGCCAGGGCCATTTTCATGGCGTAGTCAACTACTTTTTTATTCAGAACCGGCAAAACCCCGGGCATCCCCAGGCACACCGGGCAGGTGTGGGTATTGGGCGGGGCCCCGAACGCCGTGGAGCAATTACAAAAAATCTTGCTATCGGTCAGGAGTTGGGCATGCACCTCCAGGCCCATGACCGATTCAAATCCAACCATATTTTATCTGTCTTTCCCGCTTTTTGGGTACAAAACTAACATGAAGGCGGCAAATCTTCAATTAAAAAGTAAGGGCCGACTATCAGCGCTCAGGCTCAAAGCTGACGCTAACGTTGAAGATCTCGTAAAAATTCCAAAATATCACGCAAAGCCGCCAAGGACGCAAAGTTTTTTCTTTGATAACAATATGTTGTCTTCGCGGTCTTTGCGCTTTTGCGTGAGAAATTGACTTTTTACAAAGCCGTCAACCGCTGATTTACGAAAAATTTTCATTATGCCGAAAATAAAAATCAGATGTTGATAACATTTTGGTTATAAGGGAGCGCTGAGATGCCGGAGCTACGCAAGGACATAGTAACCCGTGAATGGGTTATCATATCCAAGGAACGGGCCAAGAGGCCACATGACTTTGCTCATACCAAGAAGGCCCTGGAAGAACTACCGGAACACGATAAGAGCTGCCCGTTTTGCACTGCAAATGAAGACAAGACACCCCCGGAGGTCCTGGCGTATCGTCCTGTCAATTCTGGACCGAACTCCCCTGGCTGGCTGCTCAGAGTGACACCCAATAAATACCAGGCATTGATCAGCGAAGGAGACTTAAACAGAGAGAACTATCATATTTATGATCATATGAACGGGGTGGGGGCCCATGAAGTAGTCATAGAATGTCCGGAGCATAATCTATCCCTGGCCACAATGGATGACAAACAGGTCGAGCGCATAGTGTGGTCTTATATTGACCGTTATAATGCGCTACGCGAAGATACCCGCCTTAAGTACTTTCTCGTCTTCAGGAATCACGGGGTGACAGCGGGCTGTTCATTGGCGCATCCCCATTCACAGATAGTGGCGACCCCAATAATCCCGCAAAAGGTGTGGGGTAAAGTCCGTGGCGTGACACAATACCGGGAGTACAGAGATAAATGCGTCTATTGCGATATCATCGCCACGGAAACGAATTTGCAGGAGCGCGTGATCTGCGAAAACGGAAGTTTTACAGCTATTGCCCCTTTTGCCTCCCGCTCTCCCTTTGAAACCTGGATTCTTCCCAAAAACCATCGTTCCTGTTTTGCCAGGATGAGCCGTTTCGAGGTAGAACAATTTTCTGCGATATTAAAAGATGTTCTGGGTCGCCTTCACCGCTGCCTCAATAATCCACCTTACAACTACATGATTATTACCTCGCCGAATGATACAGACACACTGGATACTTTTCACTGGTACTTGGAGATAACGCCGCGGCTCACCACCCCGGCCGGATTTGAGATAGGCACGAGTATTTACATCAATATTGTTCCCCCTGAGGACGCCGCACAGTACCTGCGCGAGGCCTAGCTCCCCTGATCCACCATCAAGGCATCATCTGCAGCGTTGCCTTCGATCGCTCCTCCTTGCGGCGTATTGCTCCATACGCCTCAGTAGGCGCTCCTCGGCGCCTTGCATCTAATATCTTGCTGGTGATCAGGAATACTCCATAACCTGCTGATTTTAATCTCGATATCCAAATTAGACGGTGGATTTGAGGCTCCAAAACGCAATAATTACATATTTTGGAGGGGGCAAGTGGGGGTCGAACCCACCCCTCATTTCTTAGATGAGGCCAACGGGTTTGCAGCCCGTGGGGCGCCCGGCGCCATTGCCCCCGAAACCCGGCCAGCTTTTTGTCACAACTGTAATAGATATAATCTATATGTCAAATTGATAACCCCTATGGGTAATCCCGTATGCTATCCCTTTAGCCTATATCTGAATTAGTAGCCGTTCACCGAAAAAGACGTTTTCGTGCTTTTTACGGACAACGTTGGACGAATAAATGATATCACCCAATTAATCCCCTTTCCCCTGGTGGGAGAGGGTTAGTGTGAGGGGGTTTCATGCATCAGGGCTGCACAGACCGATTTTCTCTTGACACAACATAAAAACGTGTTAAATTTCAACGCTCTTCGTATAAGTATGAGGCATATTTTACCTTTTGCGAGGTAACTGGAGGTCTGCTAATGTACGCAGTAATAAAAACGGGCGGTAAGCAATACAAGGTCAGTTCCGGCGATACCGTGCGTGTAGAAAAGTTGGCCGGGAATGTAGGAGATGCAGTGACCCTTTCGGACGTGCTTCTCGTCGCTAAAGAAGGTGATATAAAGATCGGACAGCCAACCGTAGCCGGGGCACAGGTCACGGGCAAGATCGTCGATCAGGCCAGGGCCGACAAGATAATGGTTTTTAAGAAGAAGCGCCGCAAGGGTTACAGCAAAAAACAAGGGCATCGTCAGCCTTATACGGCCCTGAAGATCGAAGATATTCAATTTTAATCAGGAGTAGAGACAATGGCACACAAAAAGGCAGGGGGAAGCTCCAGGAATGGACGTGATAGCGCCGGTCAGAGGCGCGGTGTAAAAAGGTTTGCCGGTCAGGTCGTGAAGGCAGGCAACATTATTGTCCGCCAGTTGGGCACCAGGATCCATCCGGGACAAAATGTAGGCACAGGCAAGGACTATACACTTTTTGCCCTGATCGATGGTCTGGTGACCTTTGAACGGCTGGGCAAGACTAAAAAAAAGGTCAGCGTCTATCCATTGCCAGAAACCACCCATTAAATGAAATTTGTCGATGAGGCTAGAATCTTCATCAAAGCAGGGGATGGAGGCCGCGGTTGCGTAAGTTTTCGGCGTGAGAAGTATGTCCCTAGAGGCGGTCCAAACGGCGGTGACGGCGGCAAGGGCGGCGACGTCGTCTTTATAGCCACAAACAGGCTGCACAGCCTTCTTGATTTTAAATTCCAGCAACATTTCAAGGCAGAAAAAGGGGAACATGGCAAAGGCAGTAATAAGCACGGGAAAAACGGTGCGGATTGCCTGGCTTATGTCCCCGTGGGGACAATCCTCAGAGAACTGCAAACGGGAGAGATTCTTGCCGATCTGACAGCAGACGGCGAACGGTTTATTGTTGCCCGTGGCGGTATCGGGGGTTTAGGAAATGCCCGTTTTGCCTCGCCGACCCGGCAAGCCCCCAGATATGCACAGCCCGGTCAGCCTGGCGAAGAAAAGCAAATTATCCTCGACCTCAAGCTCCTGGCCGATGTAGGGCTTATTGGTGCGCCGAACGCCGGTAAATCCACCCTTCTATCCAAACTAACCTCAGCTAAACCCAAGATAGCGGATTATCCATTTACTACTCTTATACCGAATCTGGGTGTGGTCGAACCCGAAGACTATCATCCGTTTGTGGTCGCCGACATCCCCGGTTTAATCGAGGGGGCCCATGCCGGGTTGGGGCTTGGTATGCGCTTCTTACGCCACATAGAACGCACCAGGCTGTTGGTGCATGTTATCGACGCCTCTCTTGGTCCGGAGGAGACCATTAAAAACTGGCAGAAGATAAACACCGAGTTAAGCGCGTATGGGCCCGCCCTGGCCGAAAAAACACAGGTGGTAACCTTAAATAAGATTGACCTTATAATGGAAGATGATAAACTTGAGGCCGTCAAGGCGGCCTTTCTGGAGAAGGGATGCCCTGTTTATTTTATCTCTGCTGCAACCGGTAAGGGAGTAGAAGAATTGAAAGAGGCGCTGGCAAGAAGACTACAGCAAGACGAATATGAAAGAAAAGACTGATACGGATATTCGCCAGATCAGGCTTGCTATTTTAAAGGGGGCCCGGCGTATAGTAGTTAAGGCAGGCAGCGCTGTCCTCACCGCTGAAGAGGGATTGAACCGGGAGATTATCGAAAATCTTAGCGCGGAACTTTCCCGTTTTAAACGGGAACAATTCGACATTGTCCTGGTCTCTTCCGGGGCTATCGCCTCCGGCCTGAAAAAGATCGGCCTTTTCCTGCCGCCCCGATCAATACCTGAGAAGCAGGCTATAGCGGCAGTCGGCCAGAGTAGTCTGATCCTGGCCTATGAAGAGGCCTTTGAGCGCTATGGAGAAAAGGTGGCGCAGATTCTGTTGACACGAGAGGATTTATCCGGCCGGAGAAGGTACTTGAACGCCAGAAATACTATATTTACTTTGCTGAACTGGGGTATAATTCCTATTATAAATGAGAATGACACGGTGGCTGTGGAGGAGATAAAATTTGGTGATAACGATATGCTGGCTGCCCTGATCGCCAGTTTAGTAGAGGCAGACCTTTTGATCTGCCTTACAGATATAGACGCCCTGTATGACTCAGACCCACGCATTAATCCCGGCGCCCGAAGGTTGTCTCTGGTAGAAAATATTACCGGACAGATTGAAAAAATGGCCAGCGGTATCCCCGGGTCTATGGGACGCGGGGGAATGCTCAGCAAGGTTAAGGCCGCAAAGATGGTATCGTCCCAGGGTATTCCA
The DNA here is from genome assembly GCA_028715605.1 of Desulfovibrionales bacterium. Lineage (NCBI taxonomy): Bacteria > Pseudomonadati > Thermodesulfobacteriota > Desulfovibrionia > Desulfovibrionales > Desulfovibrionales bacterium. Next base: position 20,759 of record JAQURM010000001.1, on the reverse strand, counting down.
ACTATTATCGCCAATGGCAAGGTCCCCTACATTCTGGAAAAGATATTCGCCGGTGAGGACTATGGCACCCTCTTCCAACCGCACGGGCAGAGGATGACCAGCCGCAAGTACTGGATAGCCTTTACCCTTAACCCCAAGGGGATTCTAGTAGTCGATGACGGGGCCAAAAAGGCTATCACGGTAAACGGCAAGAGTCTGCTGCCATCGGGAATTACAGAGATTAAGGGTAATTTTGACGTGGGGGCCCCGATCCACTGTGTGGATCAAACCGGAACGGCCTTTGCGGCCGGCCTGGTAAATTATGCCTCTGCGGAGATTGAGAAGATTAAAGGGCATAAGACCCAGGAAATTGCCGCTATCTTAGGGCACAAGGACTACGATGAGGTTATACACCGGGATAACCTGGTTATTTTGCCGCAGAGCTGATATAGATCAGCTGTCAGCACTCAGCTATCAGTATGAAGCCGGTTTACTGTTGACCGTTCACCGAAAAAATGTCGGACAACGGTTAACGGATAACAAACATGCTTATAGCTCATGGCTTATAGAAAGGAGAGGTTACCTTGGATATCAGAAAACTGATGCTGGATATGGCCAAGGCGGCCAGAGATGCCGGCCGGGTGGTGGCCAAGCTGCCCACAGATACCAAAAATAATATCCTTCTCTCTATGGCTGAGGAGTTAGCAAAACAAACCAAAGAGATACAAAAAGCCAACGAAAAGGACTTCCGGGCGGCAAAGAAAAAAGGGCTTTCCGCCGCCTTTATCGACCGGCTGACCTTAACAAACAAGGTCATAAAGGCCATGGCCGAAGGCCTGGCGGAAGTGGCCGCCTTGCCGGACCCGGTCGGGGAGGTGCTCAGGATGTGGAGGCGCCCCAACGGACTTCAGGTGGGGCGGATGCGCATACCCCTGGGCGTAATCGGTATGATCTATGAATCCAGACCGAACGTTACTGTGGATGCGGCGGCGCTTTGCCTGAAGGCAGGAAATGCCATCCTGCTGCGGGGCGGTTCGGAGGCTATTTATTCCAATCTGGTCCTGGCCGGGGTGTTACAGAAGTCGCTGGGGAATTTTAAAGTCCCCGGGGAGGCCATTCAGGTAATACCGGTCACCGACCGGGAAGCCGTAAAAGAGATGCTGCTGCTGGAACAACATATTGATCTGATAATTCCACGCGGCGGTGAAAGTCTTATTCGGTTTGTGGCTGAAAATTCCCGCATCCCGGTGCTTAAACACTACAAGGGCGTCTGTCACATATTTGTGGATGAGAGTGCGGACATCGAAATAGCCAGACGAGTATGCTACAATGCCAAGGTGCAGAGGCCCGGGGTTTGTAACGCCATGGAGACCATGCTGGTCCATGAAAAAATAGCCCGGGACTTTCTCCCGGCCATGGCCGGGGACTTTGCCAGGGCCGGGGTTGAGCTGCGCGGCTGTCCAAAGACCCGCAAGATATTGCCCCAGGCCGTCCCTGCTACGGAAGAGGATTGGCCGGCCGAGTACCTGGATTTGATACTGGCCGTCCGGGTAGTAAAGGGCATGGATGAGGCCATACGGCACATCGCCTGTTACGGCTCCAATCATACCGAGGCCATAATAACCTCGGACTATGGCCGGGCCAGGAAGTTTTTAAACGATGTAGATTCTTCCGTAGTTCTGGTCAACGCCTCGACCCGCTTTAACGACGGCGGACAGTTGGGTCTCGGGGCGGAAATAGGCATCAGCACCTCTAAACTGCATGCCTTTGGGCCGATGGGCCTGGAAGAGTTGACCGGCACAAAATTCATTGTCTTTGGAGATGGCCAGGTTCGGACCTAGATGCGGATCGGGATATTCGGAGGGGCCTTTGACCCCATTCATTATGGCCACCTGCGGGTGGCAGAAGAGGTCTATGAATCTCTGGCCTTAGAGAGGGTTTTTTTCCTTCCTACTGCCACACCTCCGCATAAGACCGCCGGGAGGATAACCTCGTTTGCCCACCGGATCAAGATGGTTCAATTGGCCATAGATGGCGTTGGCCATTTTGTGGTCTCGGATATCGAAAAGGAGATACCGGGTCATTCCTATTCGATAGAGACCTTACGCCGTCTTCATGCCGCATTTGAGCCAGGTACAGGATTTTACTTTATCATCGGCCTGGACGCCTTTGTTGAACTGCCCACGTGGAAGGAATACAGGCAACTCCCATCCTATGCTAATTTTGTAGTGGTGGACAGGCCGGGTTACAGCAAGGCAGAACTAGAAGCGGTTCTGGATCAGTGTTTCCCCGGTTATACTTATGATGATAACAGGAAAGAATATCTCCTCACCGGACAATATTCTGTCTTTTATAGGAAAACAACACTCTTTGGCATCTCATCTACGGCTGTCCGCCGGGCAGTTGCAGAAGGACACTCCATTCGTTTCCTGGCGCCCCCGGCAGTAGAAAAATACATTTATCAGGAAAGGCTTTATGCTAAGTAAGAAGCAAAAGAAACTCCCTATGGCCTCAAAAGAAAAGGCCCTGATCTGTGCCCGGGCGGCCCTGGACAAGAAGGCGGAGGATTTACAGATTCTGGACGTCCGCATCGTATCCTCTTTTTCCGATTATTTTATAATCTGCAGCGGCCATTCCACGCGTCATGTCCAGGGCATTGTGCAGGCCATTGAAGAATCTCTCCGTCCTCAGAAGATTTATCCCAAGGGCATTGAAGGCCTGGGGCCGGGCCAGTGGGTGCTCATGGACTATAATGACGTGGTCATACATGTGTTTTATGGACCCATCAGGGAGTTTTATGACCTGGAAAGCCTCTGGAGTGAGGCCAAAATCGTAGAAGTAGGGGAGGCGAAGTGAGGCCGCGGCCGGTCTTGCTGATAATTCTGGACGGGTGGGGCTACAGCCCACATACAGAAGGCAACGCCATCTATCTGGCCAGGACTCCAAACATGGATGACTGGTCAAGGAGGCACCCCCTTACATTCCTTAAGGCTTCCGGCGAGGCCGTGGGATTGCCGGAAGGCCAGATGGGAAACTCGGAGGTAGGACACCTGAATATCGGCGCAGGCCGCATCGTTTATCAGGATCTGACACGCATCAACCGGGCCATAACGTCCAATGATTTCTTTAAGGTTGAGCCTTTTATTACCCTCATGGATAAAGTGGGCAAAAATGCCGGGGCCTTGCATCTGTTGGGCCTGGTCTCTGACGGGGGTGTGCACAGCGATCTGCCGCATCTTTTTGCCCTGATAGAAATGGCCAAAAGACACGGAGTGAAGGACGTCTATCTACATGCCTTCATGGATGGCCGCGATACCCCGCCCCAGAGCGGTAAGGACTACATAGTCCGGGTAACAGGCTTTCTTTCCCGCACAGGAGTAGGTAAGATAGCCACCATCTGCGGCCGGTACTATGCCATGGACCGGGACAATCGCTGGGAGCGGGTGGAGACGGCCTATCGGGCCCTGGTCAGGGGCGAAGGCGCCATAGCCCATGATCCCGTACAGGCGGTATCGGAGGCGTATGAGCGGGGCGAGACAGATGAGTTTATCCGTCCTATTGTGATAGCCGATGGTGGGAAGCCCCTCCCACGCATCAGCGAGGGAGACGGGGTGATATTTTTCAACTTCCGGGCCGACCGGGCCAGGGAAATCACCCGCGCCTTCACCCAGAAGGCATTTTCGGCCTTTGATGTGCAAGCCAGGCCCAAACTGGCCGGCTATGTGACCATGACCGAATATGACGCCCATTTTCAACTTCCCGTGGCCTTCCCGCCACAACACCTGTTCCACATTCTCGGCGAAGAAATAAGCCGGCATGGCCTTAAACAGCTTCGCATAGCCGAGACGGAAAAATATGCCCATGTCACCTACTTTTTTAACGGCGGGGAGGAGACTCCGTTTAAGAACGAAGACCGGTGCCTTGTTCCCTCTCCCAAAGACGTGCCTACATACGATTTTAAACCGGAGATGAGCGCTCATCAGGTAACAGAAGAGGTCATAAGGCGTATCAAGACCGGAGACTACGATTTAATCGTACTCAATTATGCCAACCCGGACATGGTAGGACATACCGGCATACTGAAGGCCGCCATCCGGGCCTGTGAAGCGGTTGATCTCTGCCTCGGAAAAGTAGTCAACACATTTTTGGAGGAAAGCGGCGGGGCGGTGATTATCACGGCGGATCATGGCAATGCCGAAGAGATGATCGATCCTGGAGACGGAAGCCCGCATACCGCCCACACCGCCAATCTGGTGCCGTTCATACTTATCGACGGGCAGAAGACAGGGCAACCCCTTCGCCGGGGTATCCTGGCCGATATTGCACCGACTATTCTCAGCATTCAGGGGCTGCCTGTTCCTGAGGAAATGACCGGGACGCCATTGTTCGTCGAATGACAGGAGTGGGAAGACAGGATACAGGAGACAGAAGTCAGAATTTAGTGGTGAGTGATAAGTAGGACAGGCGTCTCGCCTGTCAGCCCCGTAGCCCCCAAGACGAAGCACCTGTCAAAAAAATCGCCCGGGAGCAGGTCCATATCTTGCGCATTATTACCATACTCACAGTCGTAGTATTGATCTTGGAATCGCTTATGTGGCCGGCCGCAGCCAACGCCGGGGTTTTTAATGCAGCCGGCTTCTCTCCTGACGAAGAGAGGGCCTTGGGGAAAAAATTTCTGCTGATGGTAGAAGCGCAGCTGCCGTTAATCTCCGACCCGGACGTGGTATCTTACGTAGAAAGAGTGGGACGAAAGATATTGGCGCAGGCCGGGCCGCAGTTCTTTGATTATAAGTTTTATGTCATCCGCGATGAGGCCTTAAATGCCTTTGCCGCGCCTTCGGGCCTGGTCTTTGTCCACAGCGGTATGCTGGAGGCCATGGATAACGAGAGTGAGTTGGCCGGTATCCTGGCCCATGAAGTCGCCCACGTAGTAGCCCGGCACATCGCCCGCCGGATAGAGCGCACGCAGAAATTAAGCCTTATCACCATGGTCGGAGTCCTGGCTGGAGTCTTTTTAGGGGGCGGCGGCAAGGGGGCCGAGGCCGTGGCCAGCGGTGCATTGGCTGCGACTAGCGCCCTTTCCCTGAAATACAGCCGCGAAGATGAGGAAGAGGCAGACCGCATGGGCTTCAAGTGGGTTCAGAGTGCGGGTTACGACGTGCGGGGTATGATAAGCACCTTTAAAAAGATCCGGCGTTATCGCTTTCTGGGTTCCCCCACCATTCCATCTTACATGACCACCCATCCGGCCCTGGAAGAACGCATCGGTTATCTGGAAGACCTTATTTTGACCCGACCGACTCCTGTGGTAAAAGGAGATACGGCAGAACTCCGCCGCTGTCAGGTGTACCTCTCCCTGGCTATGCAAAGCCCGGCCCGGCTTCGGGAAAAATGGGAGGCTGAACTCAAGAAAAGTCCTGAAGATTCCTATTGCTACTACGGCATAGCCCTTACTTACCAGGCTGAAAAGCAATACGGACAGGCCAACAGCTACCTCGACCGGGCCGCTTCTCTGGGAGTCTCCGGATCTGTCCTGCAAGGCGAAAGAGGCATCAACGCCTTTGCTGAGGGCAGGCTATCGGAGGCTCTGGTCCTCCTTAAACAATCCGTGGAAGATGATCCGGCCAGGGCCCGATTCCGGCTATATCTGGCCAGGACATATAAAGAGCTGGGGCAGGTCGAAGAGGCCGTGCGCAGCCTGGAAAGGATCGTGCAGGACTTCCCGGATTATGCGGAGTCTTATTATCATCTCGGCCTCATCTATGGAGGGCGAAAGGAAAACGGCCCGGCCCAGTATAATCTGGGGATGTACTACAAATTGACAGGCGAACACCAGAGCGCCGTAACCCACCTGAAACAGGCCCTGCAGGACAAGACCCTATCTCCAGGAAATAGAAAAGAGATCCAGGGAATCCTGGAGGACATGAAGGACGTGCCTCAATAACTAAAGCCAGGATTTTTCCCGGCATACAGTGCTCCAAACGTCTCTACCGAAACCCCACAAAAAAGGTCCTGCGCTTACTTGTAATATCTCGCAGTATCTCGAATTTCTTGCTTCACCTCCAGCTGAAAAACATTTCTTCATCCTTCAGGTATCAGGTCAACCCAAGAACAAGGGCCCCTCTGGGACCTTCCGGATTTTGCTACCAAGATAAAGGGGTCGATCCACTCAGCGTCTTAATCTTAACCCATCCTTCTTAAATCAATTTCCTCCTCGGACGCTATCTGTCCTATGTCCTGTGTTATAGTGAGTACCGCCGACAAAATATCCAGGGAGGGTTTTGTGATGCTGGACAGAAGGGATTTTTTGAGGACTGTCGTAGGTGGCGGCCTTGCCTCTATTTTGAACTTCGACGACGTTACAGGGGATATACATGAAGGAAAGCACCCGATCTCCAGGCAGACCTTGAGCTTTATTAAAGAGGAGATATTTCCCGCAAACAGCAGGCCCTGGCTCCGGCGGTTTTTCTCTGAAAAAGCCTTGGACTGGGCTATAAGAAATGAATTTTATGGTTACTGCATTTACACGGAAAGAACCAGCGAGATAAAACTCATATACGGGACCCTAATAAACCCATCCTTCGTGGCTGAGTGGACTCGGGAAAGAAACGCCTTTGCGCGTTATATCGAAAAGTACTATCCCCGGAGTTTTAAGGAGACGCTCTTTTATTTGGACCTTTATCCCCATAAGCCGGAAGAAATAATCGGCGGCTTTCACTCGGGCCGGTCAACTACTGCCGGGGTTATGGAGTTGATGCTGAAAGATACCAGGGGAATCCTCCTTTGGCACCAGCAAGTAGAGGACATGATTAACCTGTTCGTCCGGGATAGGACCAAGATTATGGCCCTCAGGAAAGATATAAACGCAAAACGGCCTGAAGCTATCGAGTTTTTAACGCAGATACATATCGAGAAGAATCTGACGCTCATGGACTTCATCCAGAACCGGATGATCCGTGGTTACACCCGCCATCCCAACGTCACAGGAGCTTCTGTAGTTTATGAGTTGTTGTGTTCAGCAGAAGGCGATCTCGCAAGCAGTTAAAGCTGACTCTCTTTGGAGCCATGTTTGTCATCGTGAAACAGATTTTTAAAAGTGTTTCATTTTAGGCTTTCCAAGAGGATAATTGAAGGGTAATTTCCTGCCTTTCTCCTGCCCACGTGAAACAAAATACTGCGTTTTGTTTCATTAATACAGGAACACAGGTCTTCCCAAGGGGCTAAACTACTGCAAATAATCCTCACCCTGCATCTTTAGAAACATGGCAAAAACCGGATCTACAACCCGCCATTCCTTTTCTTTTTCGATTACGTCCAATAACGTTAGCTGCCTTAGCGAGTGTTGCACCCCTCCGGTCGATCCCAATCGATGCCTCGCAATATAGGCATGCGCCAGCGGTGTGGCGGTGGGTTCTACAGCAATTGTACGTAAAACGAGTTTTTGTTGCAGGGACAGACCCTGGAGTATGGCCTCGAAAACCGGCTTTTCTGATAGAAGGACTCTGGCCATCGCCGCTGTAATGTCGTCTGCGGTTACTGTTTCCCCCGATAGTTCAAAAATAAAATGGCCAAGCTTTTGCACATAATAGGGGTGGCAGGAAACGCTTACGGCAATTTTGCGCGCTGTTTCAGCCGTACATTTTTTCAGACCGCCGGATTCAAACTGCTCCTTTACAAAGGAAGTAAGCTCATCGACGGGAAGAAGCTCCAGTTCGTAATTGATTGCGCTTTGGAAAAAAGGACGCTGCCGTTCGTTGAATATCCCGAGTAGAACGCGGCGCCGGCTTCCGATGAAGAAATAGGAACCCTTGTGATGCTGAATATGGGTTCGCATGGTCGCTTCTATCTGCAAAGCCTCTTTCAGCTCGACAATTTCCTGAAACTCGTCAAGAGCGATATGAACCAGCTTACCACCGGCCTCAATAAACTGCCCCAACGATTCCATGGTTTCGCTGAGGAGTTCTATCCCCCGCGTGCCGGCGGATGCCGGCTCCACACTAAGAGATACGCCGCTTTGCGGATCAGGCTTGAGCACGGGACGAAATGACTTTATGGTTTGCAGCGCCGTTTTCCAAAGGGAGCGGTTTTTGTGAGTTACGGAAAAGGTTGCCTTGGCCAGGCGAGCGGCGATATCATCAATTGAAGTAACTCCAAAAAAATCCGCAAACACCGTAATGGCGCCTTGCCTTTTTAATTTGTATTGTATTTTTTTCACCAAAGAGGTCTTTCCATAACGGCGAGGAGAATAGAGAACAACATTAGTTCCAGACCCAGCAAAAGACGAGAGGTCTTTGATCTCCCGCTCTCTGTTGCAAAAAGGGGCGTCGGGCAGAAGAGTGTATAGACAAAACGGATTTGACATTCGGCAGACCCTTTATGGTAATGTCATTATGAAACTACCATAATGCAGGCTTTAAAGCAAGGGACAAATATCACCGGAGGCGTTTTCCACCGGGCAATAGACGGTATCAGGGCGTCCTTTTCTCCTTACCCACCCGGTCATAACGGGAGAAGTGCATGCTAAATGTAGCCCGTCCCTGCGTAACGGAGCGTAAGGCCGTCGAGTACCCGAACATGCTGGAAAGGGGCACAACCACCTTTATCACCTGTACCCGCCCCTTGGGCGTGATGGCCTCTATTTTGCCGCCGCGCGAATTCAGGTCGCCGATGACTTCTCCCATAAACTCTTCCGGGGTGGTTACCTCCACCCGCATGATTGGCTCCAGCAGGACCGGCGAGGCAGCGCTACAAGCCCTTTTTAGGGCGACGGAGGCCGCGGCCCGGTAGGCCAGTTCGGTGGAACTGTTTTCGATATAAGAGGCATCAAGTAAGATCACACCGACATCCAATAGAGGATAACCCTGTATAACGCCGCCTTCCAGGGATTCATTCAAACTGGACACAATGGCCGGTACAAATTGCGGCGGTATCTTATCCGCAGGAAGCCCATTTTCTACGATGTTGCCGGCGCCGCGGGGACGCGGCGAGACTTTTATGGTTATGTCTGCTGTCTGGCGGCTTCCGCCTATCTCCCGGTCAAACTTCTCCGTTGCCGTGGCTTCATGTTCGATGGTCTCCCGATAGACTACCTGGGGTTTGCCCACGTTTACCGGCACACCAAATTCCCGCAGGATGCGGTGTACCAATACCTCTAAGTGCAGCTCTCCCATGCCCGCTATAATGGTCTGGCCGGTGTCATCGTCAACCCGCACCCGAAATGTGGGGTCTTCATCCGCCAATTTATTCAAGGCCTCCGACACCTTTTCTTGATCGACTCTCGTTCTGGGCTCCACGGCCACAGATATGACCGGCTCATAGGTATCTATGTTTTCGAGGAGAATGGGATGATCCGGATCGCATAAGGTATCGCCTGTAGAGGCATCCTTAAGGCCCATAACTCCGACAATACTACCCGCCCGCGCCTCATCCAGGCGTTCTGTCTTATTGGCATGGATGTTCAGTATGCGGGCTACCCTTTGTTTTATCTGCTTGGTAGCATTATAAACCTCGGCGCCTTCGCGTAACACACCGGAATAGACGCGCACGTAGGTCCTTTTTCGTCCCTGCTCCATCATAATTTTGAAGGCCAGCGCCGCCAGGAGGGCGTCGTCGCGGCCGGGTCGCTCCTCTGTCTCACCGGTTTTCGGATTAACCCCGGTGATGGCCTTTATGTCCAGAGGACTGGGGAGAAACTGCACGATGGCATCCAGCAGAGATTGTATCCCTTTATTTCTCAGGGCAGAGCCGCACAAAACGGGCACGATTTTGAGGGAGACGGTCCCCTGACGCACCGCGCGAAGGATATCATCTCTGGTTATTTCCGAATCATCCAGGTACTTTTCCAGGATGACGTCGTCTATTTCGGACAAGGTTTCTAAGAGCTGGTTGCGCTGCTTTAATGCCTCTTCCCGATAATCAGGGGGGATTTCTTCATGGCGGATGACGGCGCCTTGTGTGCCCTCATCCCAGTAGAGGGATTTTTGGTCGATAATATCTATTATCCCGCGAAAACTGTCTTCCGCTCCTATCGGTAACTGGAGTAATGCGGGCCTCACTCCCAGCCGCTCCCGCATCATCTCCACGGCGCCGGAGAAATTAGCGCCAATGCGGTCCATCTTATTGATGAAGGCAATCTTGGGGACTTTATATTTATCTGCCTGATGCCATACCGTCTCAGACTGGGGCTCGACGCCGCTGACGGCACAAAAAACACCGATGGCCCCGTCCAATACGCGCAAGGAACGTTCTACCTCGATAGTGAAATCGACATGTCCGGGTGTGTCGATAATATGTATCTCGTGCCCCAGCCAATGACAGGTAGTCACGGCCGAGGTGATGGTGATACCCCGTTCTTGTTCTTCGGGCATCCAGTCCATCACGGCCTGACCATTATGTACCTCGCCCATCTTATGGATGCGGCCCGTGTAAAAGAGGATGCGCTCGGTAACCGTTGTCTTGCCGGCATCAATATGGGCAATGATGCCGATATTGCGTATTTTTTTGAGCCTCCCCTCGCCGGCCACCTGAAATAACCTCTTTTAAAGACTTTTAGCTGCTGATTCTATGTTATTATCCATTCGTTGTCAAGCACGGGGCCCTGATCCACCATCAAGACATCATCTGCGGCGTTGCCTTCGATCGCTCCTCCTTGCGGCGTATTGCTCCATACGCCTCCGTCGTCGCTCCTCGGCGCCTTGCATCTAATATCTTGCTGGTGATCAGTAATACTCCATAACCTGCTGATTTTAAATTTTATGTCTTTCATGGCAGAAATCGGGAGGCATCAAAGCTCGGGGCTGAAGGCTCAAATCTGAAAGCTGAGCGCTGACAGCTGATCAGTCTTCTATCTGGATTGCGGGAAAGGCGTGCCCCTGAAGATGTCCGGCATCGGCCCGCCAGCCGGAGTAGAGGAAATATGAGGGTAAAATGAAAGGCATCTGTTTATTTCGAACTCGAAGTTATCACTCAGGATTTTTTGTCCGATTACCTTTTTTATCTCCGGGATATCCCAGAACCGGATTTCGTCTATCTCTTCCCTGTCAAACGAAAACGGCCCATTATGGATACACACATAGGAATAGACCAACTCTGTCTCATAGGAATTTGAAAGGACGTAGGAATAAAGGGGGCTTATTTTATCGGTAATAATACCGATTTCTTCCTGCATCTCCCGCCGGGCCGCTACGAGCAAACTCTCGGCCGGCGCTACGTGGCCGCCGACGGAGGTATCCCATTTCCCGGGGGCCACGTCTTTATTGGCGGAGCGTTTTTGCAGGAGGAGTTCGCCGCGTTCGTTAAAGACCAGCACGTGGACTACCTTGTGTATCAATGAGGGATTCCCGTGAATTACAGAGCGGGGGGCAATGTCTATGGTATTGCCATGTCTGTCGACTATCTCTAAGAGTTCTTCCGCGCCCATAAGGAGCCTTCCTCGATCTTTTGTTTATAGATGATAAGTTACCCGACGAAATGGTGATTGCCCAGTTTATAACATAAATCAGCAGCCGACTGTCAATGTTTATTTATGGACGGTGAACGGATACGTCAACTACATCTGGAGGATTTCCTCTATTTTTCTGGAGAGTTCCGAGGCCTTGAAGGGCTTTTGAATAAAACCGTGGCATCCTCGTTTTAATATCTCACCGGCTTCGCCAGCAACACTATAACCACTGGAAAGCAAGACTTTTATATCCGGATTGATCTCCTGCATGCAGTCATAGGCCTCACCACCACCCATGTTGGGCATAATCATGTCTAAAAGAACCAGATCTATGTTATGCCAATTTTTTCTATACACCTCGACAGCCTCTTTTCCATCCCTGGCTACCAGTACCCTATAGCCCATGGCCGTTAACAATTCCTGGCCTACTTCCCGGAGCGCGTCTTCATCGTCCACCATAAGGATGGTTCCGGTTCCTTTGACGCATTGTTCGACCGTTTTTACCGTCCTCTGGGCCTTTTTTTCTGATGCAGGCAGATAAATACTGAAAATAGTTCCATGCCCCTTTTCAGACTCAACGTTGATATATCCTGCATGGGCTTTTATGATACCATAGACTGAGGCCAGGCCAAGACCAGTGCCCCGGCCCATCTCCTTGGTGGTAAAGAATGGCTCAAAGATGCGTGCCTGTGTCTCTTTGTCCATGCCCGTGCCGGTATCAGTCACTGTTAACAGGACATAATTCCCTGGCCGGGCATCATATACCATGTTCTTTATACCCTCGTGGGTCGTATTTCTGGTTCTTAACATAAGCTTTCCACCTTTAGGCATGGCATCAGCAGCATTGATAAACAGATTCAACAGGACCTGCTCTATTTGTCCCTGGTCTATCTCTATATCAAATAAGCCCTCGGCAAGCTCTTTATAAACAGTGATTCCCTTTCTTGTCATAGCAAAGGTCTCCGCAGTCTCTTCTATCAGTTGGTTTAAACTGGTTGGCCTGACTTCATATCGTCCCTTTCTGGCGTAGCCGAGAAGCTGTTTGGCCAGCCTCGCCCCACTTTGCACCTGCTCTTCAGTCCTTTTCAGCCTTTCATAATGGGGCTGCTCGGGATCCATATCTAAAAGCATCAAAGAAACATTGCCCTGGATGCTCATGAGCAGGTTGTTAAAATCATGGGCGATTCCTCCGGCCAGGGTGCCGATGGCCTCCATCTTTTGGGCACGCTGGAGCTGGGCTTCCAGTTTCTTCTTTTCCTCCTCCGCCCGCTTGTGCTCAGTGATATTGCGGACATACTCTGTTACCATAACGACATTCCCACGGTCATCAAATACAGGATAAACGTTGATTTCCAGAAATCCAACCCCGGGTTCCGGGTTAAAGAATTCTACCGTCTTGGGTTTGCCGGTTTTAAACACTTCGAGTGCGTGGCAAGGCTCGCAGGGGGTGTCGCGGTGCACGTAAGCCCGGTAGCAATGCGGCCGTTTATCGCGCTGTTCCATGGGCACGAATTCATGCCCATGCCAATTACTTAAGACAATGCGGAGATCTCTGTCATGAACGGTCAGGAGGTCGGGGATGGCCTCAAAGGTATTACGCAAGAGCGCTTCTGATTTGCGGAGAGCTTCCTCGGCCTGCTTACGCTCGGTGATATCGCTGACCAGGCCATCGTAGGATAAGAGCCTGCCCTGTGCGTCGTAATGGGGAACGAGCGTGTTTTTTACCCAACGGAGGATGCCATCCTTTCGCCAGATGCGGTGCTCAATGGGCTGAGTATCTTGCCCTAAAAGGACTTGTGTGGCCTGATCCTGAACGGCGGAGCGATCTTCTTCATGTACCATGCGAAACCATAAGTAGGGGTTGGAAGCATACTCCTCAGGGGTATAGCCGGTCACAGCGACAGAGGCAGGACTATGAATGGTCTCTACCGGGCGCCCATCCTCGATACGGACTGTGAAGATGTAATCCGTTACTGCCCTGGTGATGCGCCGATATCTCTCCTCGCTTTTCCGCAGCGCCTCTTCCGTCTCCTTGTGCCCGGTCTGTGCTGCCTCCAGTCGAGCGATTTGCCGGCGCAATTCCAACAACTCATCTATCAGCCGTTCTTTTGCCTTATCTTCAGCTTTCATTTCATTACCAGCCGGATTAGACCGCAATCTCAGTCCCCTTATCCCTAGGCGGGTTCGATTAAGAGTAGTGTTCTCATCATATTGTACTATCGGCAATATGTTAAATATGCTAAAGAAGTTCTGCCTGGGTAATTAGTTTCCATCCGGAAGCCTAAAAATTCCGGATGGAGCTATCAGCGTTCAGCTTAATATGTCGTTTGTCTTAGGTTTTCGCTGACAGCTAATCGCTGATCGCATGAAGACGGAAACGGTAGTTTCCGGATGAGCACTAATTATTTTGCCCGATAGAAATTAAGAAGGCTGGTTGCTTAAATTCCTAAAAGAGTAAGGCAGGGATGTTTGGTCGCCCTTCCTGTGGTGACGGAGCGAAATGTTGCCATGGCTATGGGCCGCAAAGACCGACCTACGTTAAGGCATGGAGAATGGCCTTCATAAAGGCCGGGAGATCGTCCGGCTTCCGGCTGGTGATCAGTTTTCCATCCACAACTACCTCTTGATCTACCCAGTTGGCGCCGGCATGAATGAGATCGTCCTTAATGGCAAAAAATGAGGTCACAGTGCGGCCCTTAAGTATGCCAGCGGAAGCGAGCATCCAGCCGGCATGGCAGATGGCTGCTACAACGTTTCCTGCTTTATAGACGTCCTTCACCAACCTGACCATGGCTGGATAACGGCGCATATGATCCGGCGCGTATCCGCCGGGGATGAGGATGCCGTCAAATTCTGAAGATGAAATCTTGTCCGCATCAGCATCTACCCTGGTCTGCGTTCCTGATTTTCCGGTGTATTCTTTGGCGCTGCCGGATCCAACTACCACCACTTCAACTCCAGCCTCCTTAAGCCGGTAATAGGGATACCAGAACTCCTGATCGTTGAACATCTCCTCCACGAGGATGATGACCTTCTTTCCTTTTAGTTCCATCTGTTCCTCCGTATGTTCATATAGTCAAATCTATCCATTCCCCAGAATCTCTCCTATTTTTTTAGACAACTGCTTTATAGTGAACGGCTTCTGAATAAAGCCGTTACAACCCCGATTCAATATCTCGGTCGCCTGGCCCTCAATACTGTATCCACTTGAAAGGAGTACCTTTATATCGGGATTAATTTCTTTAAGGGTGTCATAAGCTTTCCCGCCACCCATGTTGGGCATAACCATGTCTAAAAGGACCAGGTCTATGTCATCCCGGTGGTTTTTATAAACTTCGACAGCCTCTATTCCGTCTCTGGCTGTGAGTGCCCGGTAGCCCGTCGCCCGCAGCATAGCCTGGCCTATCTTTCGGATTACCTCTTCATCGTCTACCACGAGGATGGTTCCAGTTCTCTTAACGAAATCCTCGGTAGTTTTGACAGATTCCTGGACCGCTTTTTCTGATGCAGACATATAAATACTGAAGGTAGTCCCGTACCCCTTATTGGAATCGACGCCAATATAGCCGTCATGGCCCTTTATGATGCCGTAAACAGACGCCAATCCGAGACCTGTGCCCCGGCCTAACTCCTTGCTCGTAAAAAAGGGATCAAAAATGCGCTCCATGGTCTTTTTGTCCATCCCTATGCCTGTGTCGGTAACCGTTAACAGGACATAATGGCCTGGTTTTAGATCGTATGGGTTACCTCTCATCTCCTCGTAGGTTGTATTTCTAGTTTTTAAAATAAGATCCCCACCTCCGGGCATGGCATCCGCGGCATTCACAAATAGATTTAATAGTACCTGCTCTATTTGCCCCTGATCTGCCTCTATGGCCAGAAGGTCTTCCGCAAGTTCGCAATGAATATTAATCTCCTTTCTGGTTCTGCCAAAAGTTTCGGAGACCTCATTTACTAACCTGTTTAAGTCAATGGGCTTGACCTCATATCTTCCCTTCCTGGCGTATCCAAGAAGCTGCCCGGTCAGCTTAGCCCCGCCTTGAACTTGTCTTTGGATGTCTTGCAGTTTTTTATAATGCGGGCGTGAGGAATCGATGTCCAAAAGCATCAATGAGACATTACCCTGGACACCCATAAGCAGATTATTAAAGTCATGGGCAATACCTGCAGCCAGAGTACCGATGGCCTCCATTTTCTGGGCGCGATGAAATTGAGCTTCAAGCCTCTTCTTTTCTTCCTCTACCCGCTTGCGCTCGGTGATGAGTCTTGATAACTGATCTATTTCCCTTAAACGCCGCCTTCCCGTGTCCTCTGCGATCTTATGATAATACCTGGCCTCTTCTCTTGCTTCCTCTAACAGCCTTTCCAGTTCAGCGCATCTTTCTTCCGGGGTTTTATATTCTTCCGCCATATTCTCATTCCTTAGCTAAGACAATCAAGACCCCCGTCCAATCTAGTCCCCTGCTTTTTTGAAGGAGGGGGGCAACTTCAACTCCAGAATAAAAACCTAATAACGGAGTATTATATTGGTTAAACACTTCCTGGACTACTGAGGCTTCCTCGGTTGTGGTATTTGAATAAGTGGCTGTCCGTCCTGCACAATCAATATACATTCCAAAAAGAGACTCTCTCCCACCTGCTTTTATTTGCTCCATTAATTCTGCGGAATTTCTCTTTGCGGATTCTATCATCTTTGCCGTATCTCTTAACATAAATTGTATCTCTGTACCCGGTTCAAGGTCTGGTTCAAAAATACCAATACCTTCTCCATTCGGCAAAGCGCCGGTAATCAGCCTATTGACATAGTTACCTTCTTTAGGCTCCTCGAACCTTCTTCCATGGTTTACACCTATTGTTAAAAGATTGACAGGGTGCTGACGTCGCCAATCCTGATTACCATATAACTCATCAATCATCTCCACAATGGGCTTGCCGTCAATTTCGTAAATGACCGGACCTTCTATTTTTGTAATTCGATGATAGACGCCATCCAATGGGGTACAACCATGCATAATTCGAAAATAGGGCTTGAAATCTCCGGTTAGCATAATCCCTGCAACATGTTGTTTACCGACATAACTCCCGCAAAACTGTCTTGTAGGACTACTAAGGGCATAATCTCCTACCACACCAGCACCTAGAATAGGCACACTTGACGGGAGGCCTTGTTCTATTCCTTCAATTAAGGGCGATGAGGCGTTTAGAAGCGGCGGGGCCTCATCTGTTGCAGGAATTTTTATCGAATCATATAAGACAAATAAAAGCTTGCCTTCTGGTTCGCCGGATAATTCTTTTCCTAATTTTATTCCGGCCAGTCTTTCATCCTTATCAAGATCACCTACTGCAGCAACCCTGTATTGGAGTGTTTCTGACTGGAATACCGCAGCACCTGCAGGACAACCCTCGTACGACAGACAATCATTAGTGATTATACCAATAGCCGAACCGCCGATTATTGGGACCTTATCCCCCACAACGGATTGTAGCCCTCTAAAAAATTCATCATGATTAAGCTGTCCATGGCAAAAGGCAAACACAAACTCAGGTCTATGGATGTCGCCATTTTTTATTGCATTTTCCGCTACTGTCCTACCCGACAAACTGGCGTCTTCTTCGTTGCAGTATCCCACACCAACCTTCATTTTGCTCCCCTCAGAACAAGCACAAGGGCTTGTTTTTACTGGCAAACCTGTTTTGAGGTATAGTTTAACCGGATAATCCCTCGCAGCTTGCTGCGTGCAGTGTAGTTCATTTGTATATTAAAGTGACAGGATTCGGTTTTGGCTGGAGAGTATAGGGATAAGGACGTTTATATGTCAATGAAAAAGGCATCGCAAAAAGTAGGCATAGACATAGTTACCAGTTAGTCCCCATCCGGAAACTCCCTTCCACTGGCGGGGGGGTATGAAGGGGAGGGGGAATTTATTGTTTTAACGAGGCATTCCGTTGAAAAGTGATATTTTTAACAAGTTACCCTAATACGCTAATGGCGCTATGTACCATTCTATCGGTGACGTAAGGATACAGCAAAAATTCCCATTCTCCTGACATGCTTTTACATAGCATGGTCACTATTCAGTAACAAAACAAAAGAATGTCAATATTTCAGTTAGTTCACGGACATTCCCTATTACCTAATTGCGGTATTATCTTATGGCATCTAAGTACTAAATCTAATAAATACAGGATGTTGACTGTATCCTACAAACCTTTTGCCGTGCGGATTACAGATCGCTGAATCCTGTTTTATTATTTAATCAAGCCCGGAGCCGTTTCCATATTAAACAGTTAACTGCGTTAAATGGGTTATAATTTACCCGTTTCCAATCTTGTTTAGATTTTCTCCTGAAGTTTTCCCTTCGAATCCTCCTTCCCTGCCTACAGCCGTCCAGGCCCTTCGTCTGAGGCATATACAAAAACGCTGACTTTGCCTGCGGCGGGCCGTGGCCTGGCGGGCAGGCTGTGGTTTGGCGGCGGGGCGTTAAGTGCGCGTACACCCCTACCCCGGCCCTCCCCCCTCCGTCCTCGTCCCGCCAGAGGCGGGCGAGGGAGGGGGGATTCCGGGGGTTGGCATTACTTCTTCTTGGCTTTGGGCTTAGCAGCGGTTTTGGCTTTGGTCGTGCTTTTGGCTTTGGTCGTTGTCTTTTTGGTCGTTGTCTTAGTAGCCATGCCTTTTCCTCCTTGTTTTTGTTGGTGTTATGGGGCCGACGGCCCCGGGCTTCTAAATTTAGGGCTTAAGCGTTACCCTTTCCCAAATTGTCATTGCGAACGAAGTAATCTGAGGACGAGATTGCCTCGCGCAATGACAGCGTGGATATTATGCAAAGACCTCCGCTACGCCTGAAGGCTGGCCTCCAAGCCACGGCCTGCCAGTGACAAGCCGGAGAGGGATATTATATCTTGAGACCTTCGCTGTAATTCGCGGAAGATCGTATGGTCATAAGGGGGTTCTTTTTCAAAGGCAGGATCAAGGGTATTTCCCGGATTGAAATTCTGAAGCTTGTAATCCATAGCTCCGCGCAGTTGACAGGCTAAACTCAGGACATCTTCTATGGAGTGCAGTCTTGGTAAAATGGTCGTACGGAACTGATGGTGAATATCTTTTTTCATCAGGATATGGATGCTTTCCCGGATATTATCCAGTGGGGGTAAGACACCGGTACACTGCGCATAGGCAAATCTGTTGAGGGGGGCCTTGACATCCATGGCCACATAGTCCACCAGGCCTCCGTCAATAAGCCCTTCCAGCATCTCAGGGTTTGAGCCATTGGTATCGAGCTTGGTTTTAAGGCCCTGATTTTTAAGAAGGGCAAAGATCTCCGGAAGGCAGGAATGAAGGGTAGGCTCCCCTCCAGTTATACAAACGCCATCCACCCAGCCCCGAAGCTGCTTGAGACGCTCCAATATGGATGATATGGGCCAGGTGGGAAGCCCTCGACCGCCCAGGGCCAGGTCGGCATTATGGCAATAAGGACACCTGAAATTACAGCCCGGTAGAAACAGGACGGCGGTCAGCCGGCCCGGCCAATCGATAAACGAGGTCTCAATAAACCCCTTGATCTTATACGAACAGGTTGACGCAGGCAATTCCGGTTTTCTGGGCCTCCTGAGTAAGGTGATTGCGGATCTCGTTATAGTCGGTCAGCGAAGAACAATCATCGAGGACAAGTATCGGCAGATGCTTCCGGGCGGCCTCTACCAGCCCGTGCCAGGCCAGGTGCGACAAGGCCTCGGCATTATCAGAGTCTAATTTCTCGACCTTAATGCCCATGGCCCTCATGTCAAACTGATTTTTTAATTCCATACAGCGGGTACAGTCCGACTTGGTGAAGAGAGTCATACTGAATACCTCCCTAAATAAATCTCAAATTTGAAATCTCAAATTATTAATTGTCCTACATCGTACTCCGGTAACGGTCTTTAAGTTCTCCCAGCTTGCCCTTATTCCAACTGGATACCTTGGTGAAATAACCGGTGATGCGCGTAATGCCATCCACATTTTTCGACTGACAGTAAGGACACGCTTCCTTGAGGCCCCGGCTGGTCTTCCCGCAGTCACGGCAGGAAGTAAACTCAGGAGAAAACGTGATCTGATCATTCTGTGTCCAGCGGAAGACTTTTATGACAAAATCGGCTAGGGCCTTGGGATCAGGATGGGATTCGCCCAACCAGATATGGGTAAGCGACCCGGCCTCGATGAGCGGATGGAAAAGTCCCTCTGCCCGGACGCGTTCTATAGGATTCATAGGATGGGAGACATTGAACAGGGTGGAGTTGGTATAATAAATCTCACCATAGGCAAGGGTTCCCTTGATTACCTTCTGTGCAGCCGAAGGATAATAACGCTGATCCAGTTTGGCAAAGCGGTAAGAGGTACTCTCGGCCGGCGTCTGCTCCAGAACGAACCGCATATTATGCTGCTTTGATAACTTGTCTGCCAGGAGCTTCATGTGGGCGATGATTTTAAGGCCGAACTTCATGGCTGCGGGTGACTGATGGAGCTCGTCGCCCGTATGATACTGGATCATCTCATTGAGTCCTACCATGCCCAGAAGATAGGTGGCCCGCTGCAGACGGAGGTAGGGGGACCCGTCCTGATCCATCATCAAAAGGGCCAGGGGACCGTTTTCCCCGTATGAGAGGAGCTTTTCGATAAAACCCTTTTTCTGGCGATGGGCATTTACTGCGAGCTTCATCCTTTCGTTCAGAAGCGTGAAAAATTTAGTATCATCACCGTTCGCCTCGTAGGCAATACGCGGCAGGTTAATGGTAACATTTTGCAGGGCGCAATAACGCATGCGCCAAGGCTCACGGGCATCCTCAAGGTCCGTGGCCTCCAGTTTGAAGCTGAGGCGGCAACACTCGGATATTTTGGCCGTATCGCCTCGATCGAAGACGAAATACGTATTTCCCATACTTGAGGCCACATCACAGATATGATGCAGAAACTCCATGTGTCCCGGTGTCTGGAAAAATTTCTCTGTAATATGTACCAGGGGTTTGGGGAAGAAGAACGGACGTCCGGCCCCATCACCTTCTTTATAGACGTCAAATATCGTCCAGACAAAACGCTGGGCCTCTTGTTCGTATTCTCCATAGGTCTTGCCGGTATATTTCCCCTCTGGACCGATGGCCGGTACGTCCGCAAAGTGCTTGGGGACTTCCCAGTAGAGGTTGATGTCCGAGAATATAGCCTGACCTCCGCGGGCGACGGCCTGCTGAGAAAACTCAAAGACCAGCATCTGGGCTATCTGTTTGACTTCTCTATCACTCATGCCCACCAGGTAGGGAGCGAAGAAGAGGTTAACCGCATCCCAGCCTATAGCCCCGGCAAAGTGGC